>DOZA01000072.1:4054-5228 GCA_003518245.1 Bacteroidales bacterium
GTGGTTATAATGAGGGAGAAAAAGTATTCAGGTCGTATAATGGCGGTCAGACCTGGGAAAATATTTCAGGATCATTACCAAACCTGCCTGCACTGTCGTATCCCCGATACTCAAGCTTAAGCAAGCTATCAATCAGGATGTTCCTGACCTGTCTGTTTCCTGTATATCCGATTATTCCACACATAATTTCTAATTTTTAATTGATTTTAGTCCTGATATTATTTCTTCCCCCAGTATATTTTTTGTTTATAGTTTATTGAGCTACTTTTATCTCAAATCATTACAGCATCATGAACAGGGCTTTAATCCTGATCAAAGTATTGATCATCAGTATTTTCTTATTTTCATGCACATCGGGGCAGCATGAGCAAGTTCCAAACATAATTCTTATAATGGCAGACGACCTGGGATGGGGAGACACCGGTTTCAACGGTAATGACATAATTCACACCCCATCACTGGACGAATTAGCTTACCAGGGCATTATTTTCAGGAGGTTTTACTCTGCTGCTCCTGTTTGCTCGCCAACCAGGGCCAGCTGTTTAACCGGAAGGCATCCTTACAGGATGGGTATCCATGGAGCAAACACAGGGCATATTAAAAGACCAGAGCTCACACTCGCAGAGCTGTTAAAAAGTAAAGGTTACACTACGGGACATTTTGGGAAATGGCATCTCGGTACACTTACTAATACTGTGCTTGATGCTAATCGAGGCGGAAGAGGTGATACCTCAATATATTCACCTCCATGGGAAAATGGGTTTGATGTGTGTTTTTCAACCGAATCCAAAGTCCCGACCTGGGACCCTATGATAACACCAGGGCCTGAGGCCGGTGATATAGGTAATCGTATTCCGGGAAGTGATTTCGGTACATATTACTGGACAGGTGAAGGAGAGATTGTTACTGACAACCTCAAGGGAGATGATTCAAGGATAATAATGGATAGGGTATTACCATTTATTGAAGGTGCAATAAATAAGAATGATCCTTTTTTCGCAGTTATATCATATCATACACCTCACCTGCCTGTGTTGGCAGGGCCTGAATACCGCAGCCTATATAATGATCACCAACCTGATATCCAGCATTATTATGGCAGCATATCAGCAATGGACCAGCAGGTAGGCAGGCTTGTAGGCCTGTTAAAAGAAAATAAACAGTATAATAATAC
>DOZA01000121.1 GCA_003518245.1 Bacteroidales bacterium
TCTGCTCTTTGGCTGCTGTAGCCACCTGGTTCTTGTTCTGCTCTTTGGCTGCTGTAGCTATGTGGCTCTTTTTCTGTTCTTTTTCCTGATTGGCTTCTGCAGTCTGTGCCAGTGCCGTTCCGCCTGTAATAACTATTACTGCTGCGGCTGCGATAAGTGTTTTAAAACTAGCTTTCATGATATTCTGTTTTTTGTTATTATTCCAGGCAATTTCTTTCACTTTTTTGCCTTCCTTCTAACATATACCGAACTGTTTTATTAATACCCTACCTATTTTTTAGGAAAATTTTTCAATATTATTTATCAAATACACAGATGCCTAATATTCTTTGCTTTAGAAATATTCGCATCATTGATTAAATTATTTATTATGGGGTATCCTGATATAAAACTGTCAGAATGATAAATTAAGGAACAGGGTGAGGGTTCTTGGGACTGCTTCAGCGTGCAGGTCAATAGTTTCCTGGTCCTCTGAAGGGATACGAACAAAATTTGAATATTTAATATTCTCCCTGTTGAAGACATTAAGAACTGACAATCCTGCATCTATATTATATTTATTTCTTGAAAATTTGAATACAAGGGCAAGGTCAAGCCTGCTGTAATCAAAGCCTGTTGACTGTTCTGCATAAACTTCAGCCGGGTCGGGGAATCCAGATCCATAAACATAATTTGCAGATATATATAAAGGTTTCAGATTCAGAATTGCGGCCATCTTCAGCTCGTGTCTCTGGTCATGAAGAGCCCTATGGTAATCATCATCAATAAAATAAGGAAAGTATTCTTCTGTTCTGCTCAATGAATAAGATACCCATGCAGAATGTCCTTTATAATCTTTCTTCAGCAGGACATCAATACCCTTTGAGCGGGAATCACCCCTGTATATTGTTCTTTCAGTCAAAGTCTGGACATATCTGGTAATACCATCAGTCATTTTATAATATGCATCCATACTGAGGAGGAAATTATTAAGTGACAATGAAGCTCCAACAACGAAATGTTGTGATTCCAGTACAGGTATTTCAATGTTATCGCATACCACCCAGAAATAATTATAATTACCATTATCATCAATAACCGAGCTCCTGGTAATAAACTGGTTATATATACCCCAGGCAGTATTCAGTTTAATCCTTTCATTTATTCTTAACGTAGCTGACACCCTTGGTTGAACATAAAGCTTTTCCTGTGCTGCGGTATAATCGAACCGGGCACCTGCTTTAAGAGAAATATTTTTCAGCACTGTAATATTACTGTTGAAATAGCCATTTGGAATTAAAATACTGTTATCCATCCTAATATACTCGGTTTTCATGCTATCCTCCCGGTAAATTATCCAGTCTTTTATTATGCCTGCTCCGAACTCGATCTTATGTTTTTCACCCGCTCTCATAATATTATTTACCGATACTTTGATTTCCCGGATATCTGAATATATGTCACGGTCCATATCATAAATTACTCTATCATTCTGCCCTCTTATAAGCTGGCGAATCTCATTGCTCTGGTTTTCAAGTGATGAATAGGCCAGTGTAAAATTGCTTACACCACCCGTTCTCCATTTTTTTCCATAAAATAGTGCTCCTCCCTGTTGTATGTTTTTTTCGTAAGCATCATTATACAGGTACTGGTTCATCTGTTCTTCTTCAACGGAATATGAAAAATCATCGGCTCCATTAAAAAGACTGAGGTAGTAGTTGTCACCATTATTGCCGGTTCCTGATATTTTCATGTTCATATCTCTGAATATGTAATCCGGGTATACATTTACATCTACATTACCTCCGGATTTTGAGTTTCTTGATTTTGTACTTAGTAGATTCAGGTTTGTTGAATTATAAAGATCATAATAAGTATGTCTGAAACCTACAACCACTGATGCTTTATTGAATAATGGCATGCTTGCCACGCCATTAAGGGTCATATTATTGATGCTAAGCTTTAGTTCCGGCTTGTTCCTGTTACCATCAATTCCTGTAATATCAACAATACCCCCGACCCTCTCACCGTATTCAGGCCCATACCCTCCTTTCATCACCCTGATATCTTTTGTAATATATGGATTAACAGAACTTATATTATCGTTATAATTTCTCAGTCCGAAAATTGTGAAGCCATCAAATCTTACCTGGCTGTGCCCCTCGTAGCTACCCCATATTATCATATCCGCTGACTGTTCGCCGGCAGCCAGAATACCTGGCTGCAGTCGCAGCAGGTTAAAAACAGAATTATCACCATTACCTGGAAGATATGAGCTTACCTGGTGGTTAAGCCTTAATATTCCCGGGCCTGATCCTGCCTGTATTGACTTTTCTACCTGGTAGTGCTTTACAACAACCTCCTTGATTTCAATATTTGATGGTTGCAGTTTAATAATATGGTTTTTGCCATCAATTAATGTTGTATCAAGAATGTAATATCCCAGGTAGGAGATCCTCAATAGAAAGATACTGTCGCTTTCTGAAGAACATGAAAAATTACCCTTGAAATCAGTTACCATCCATTTCTCGTTTATTGAAACATGAGAAAATGGCAGGGCCTCGGATGTATACCTGTCAACTACCCTTCCTGTAAGTATATACTTCCTTTTCTCAGGCTTAATCACTTCCGTTATTACCGGGAATATTAAATAAGTTCCTCCTGTTTTCTCATAATCATAACCCGTATCTTTCAGGAGATAAGTCAGAAGCTCATCATAAGAGATGAATGAATCATTTACACTGATTATATACTTTGAAAGTTCCCTGTCATCAAAGGATAACTCAATATTATAACTATCCCTCACCCAGGTAAGGACAATATTAAGAGGTTCATCTTCAAACTCCAACCTTATTTCCTGCCCATATACTGGCTGAAGGGAACAAATGACTGGCAGGAATACCAGTATTACCCTTATTGCTACCTTAATTTGCATCTGCAATTACCCGGTATATATTTCTGTCTTCACTCACAAAATTAATACCAAATGCTTTGCATACCAGGTTCAATACTTCTTCTATGGGTTGATCTTTACTGAAATTTCCTGTATAAATCAAGTCCAGGTTTGACGTTCCCTTGATGGAAACATCAAATTGTCTGGCTATTTCATCAAACACCCTGGTAACAGGTACAGAGGTAAACCTGAAATACCCGTTCCTCCAATCCTGGCTCTCCGGATCCGCTGATTCTATACTTATTACCAATTCGCCCTCATTGTTAACCCATGCTTTATGCTTTTTATTAAGTATTACCACTCCGTCTGTACCGGCCGACTCAACACTCACTTTCCCTGCATAACAACTTACCTCGTATTCGTTCTCCCTTGAATAAACATTAAAAGTAGTTCCCAGCACGCTTGTTATTCCATTCAGTGAGATTACCCTGAATATATTTCCTTTGGATACCTCAAAATATCCTTCCCCCTCCAGGCTTATGTCCCTCTTGAACCTCCACCACAACGGTTTATATTTTACTATTGTCTCTGCATTAAGTGTCACCTTTGAATCTCCGGGAAGCACCAGGTTTGCATGTTCACCTGGAGGTACACTAACTGTTTTTGTATATAATCTCATAAAAGTAACAGAAGCCACCAGCAATAATATTACGGCTGCAGCGCTCATCCTGAAAGCAAAAGAAGCATATATCACTTTTCCTGGTCCCTGTTTTTCTTCAATATTTTCTTTCAGGCTATCCCATCCTTCTTCCCTGGTTCTCTTCCAGGGAATGCTGGTTTCGGG
>DOZA01000299.1 GCA_003518245.1 Bacteroidales bacterium
GATTTACTACCATTTGGTAGATTTACTGGTTCTTCACTCTCAATAACTGGGGCTGTAACCATCAAAATTGCTAGTAAAACAAGCATAATATCAACTAATGGTGTGATATTTAAATCAGGTTTTTGATTAAAATCGTACATTTTATTACGCCTTGGCAATCAAAATTTCAGATTGAGCCTTTAGATAAGTATTTAATTCATAAACTTTTCGAGTAAGTATTTGATGAAAGGTATAAGCAAAAATTGCTACAAATATTCCACCAGCTGTTGCAACAAGTGCTTCTGAAATTGCGGGAGCTATAACAGAAAATCCAACTTTTGATTGGCTTGAAAACTTTGCAAATGATTCTAAAATTCCAACAACAGTACCAAATAATCCAATAAAAGGAGATGTTGATGATACAATTGAAAGCCATGATAAACCTTCACTGGCATCTTTAATAATTGAAATTTCACAAGCATGTAAAAGTGGTTTTGATCTAGATGTTTTAGCGCATCTACTTAATCCTGATAAAGGACTTAGACTTGAATCTCTTGAAGTAAGTGATTCCAAAGATTTTCTTTCATTTGTAATTAATGAATTAAGTTGTCCATTTTTATAAATAAACAGCCAAAAAATCAATACAAAATAAACAGATAGTAGAGCTAGTACAATAATTGTAATAGCGCTACTATTTGTAAAATAATTTAAAATAATATCAATCATTTTTTCTTAGCTAAATGAATTGATTTTTGCTTCTACAGCCGCAATTGATACGTTTGCATCAGAAACAGAATGAACTAAATCTTTTGCTGCATCAATAGCTTTAGCAATATCAGAGTCTCCACCCTGAGTAAGTGCAACAGCACCATCAGCTAAAACATCAACTGAAGTTTCGCTAACATTAACGTGACCCCAGTTTATTGCAACTGCCTCAGTTGTATTCTCTTTTTCAATTACAATTACACCAACTGTTAATGAAGATACTAATGATGAGTGACCTGGTAATACTCCAAACTCTCCCTCTTTTCCAGGGAGAGTTACAGTTTTAACGTCACCATCAAATATAGATCCATTTGGTGTAACTATTGATAATTTTAGTGTATCCATAAATTTACCTTAATGGTTTATTTCATATTCTCGGCTTTGGCAAGAACTTCGTCAATTCCACCAACCATATAGAATGCCATTTCTGGGATACTATCATATTTACCTTCTAAGATACCTTGGAAACCAGCGATTGTATCTTTTAACTCAACATATTTACCAGGACTTCCTGTAAATACTTCAGCAACGAAGAATGGTTGAGATAGGAATCTTTCAATTTTTCTAGCTCTAGCAACTACAAGTTTATCTTCTTCTGATAATTCATCCATACCAAGGATGGCGATAATATCCTGAAGCTCATTATATCTCTGTAATATTTCTATAACTTTTTGTGTGCAATTATAGTGTTCATCCCCCACTATATCGGCAGACAGTATTCTTGATGATGAATCCAGTGGATCAACTGCCGGGTATATCCCAAGTTCAGAAATTTTCCTGCTTAGTACTGTTGTGGCATCAAGGTGCGAGAATGTTGTAGCAGGAGCCGGGTCAGTAAGGTCATCAGCAGGCACATACACAGCCTGCACTGATGTAATAGACCCGTTTGTTGTAGATGTAATTCTTTCCTGCATGATACCCATTTCGGTAGCCAGTGTGGGCTGGTACCCTACTGCTGAGGGCATCCTGCCGAGCAATGCGCTTACCTCGGATCCGGCCTGCGTAAAACGGAATACGTTATCCATGAAAAAGAGTATATCCCTTCCTTCACCTTTCCCATCACCATCACGAAAATATTCAGCAACAGTAAGCCCTGACAGAGCTACCCTGGCACGTGCACCGGGTGGCTCATTCATCTGACCGAAGACTAGTGCCAGCTTTGAATTTTTAAGAGCTTCATAGTCCACCTTTGACAGGTCCCAGTCACCCTTTTCCATATCCTTAAGAAATTCTTTACCATAATCGATAACACCGGCTTCAAGCATTTCCCTCAGCAGGTCATTACCCTCACGGGTACGCTCTCCCACACCAGCAAAGACAGACAGGCCGGAGTAGGCCTTGGCAATATTATTCATAAGCTCAAGAATAACCACTGTCTTACCAACACCGGCGCCGCCAAAAAGACCTATCTTACCACCTTTTGAATAGGGTTCAATAAGATCGATTACCTTTATCCCTGTATACAGTATCTCCTTCTCTGTTGAAAGATTTTCAAATGCAGGAGGTTTACGGTGTATGGGATATCCTTTTTCTTTTGTCAATACCGACATACCATCAATAGCTTCACCGGTAACGTTCATCAGGCGCCCCTTTATCTGTTCACCTATAGGCATAACAATGGGGTTCCCCGTTGCTACTACTTCCATACCTCTTCTTAAGCCGTCAGTTGAATCCATTGCAATAGCACGCACTGTATTCTCACCTATACCCTGCTGGCATTCAATAACCAGTCCTGATCCGTCATCCCGTTTTACTTCAAGTGCATCGTAAATATTGGGCAACTCTGATCCTTCCCGGTCAAAAGTAACATCAACAACAGGGCCTATAATCTGGCTTATTACACCTACGTTCTGAGACATATGATTATTGTTTTAAAATTGAACTACAAATTTAACAAATTTATCATATAGCTGAAGATTGCCTGTCCTTTTTATGTCACTTTTGTAATTGTTACCTTTTATTGTTCTTGTATAGTAAATCCCTTTAAACTAAATTTGGATCTGGCAAACATTCAACAAGTTTAAAATGAAAAAAATTGCACTTATTCTTGCCTTCTTTATTCCCTTTACCAGTATTTTATACAGCCAGTTCACAAAGCTTGGCGGGGGATTATCATATAGTACCGGCTATTATTTTAATAATGAAGATCGCGGCGATCATAAAACAGGCAATCCTGTTATATCAGCTACAGGTATTTACAAGATCTCGCTCCCGGTACATATAAAGTCTTCAATAAATGTATTTATCCCCAATATTTCGAAGCTGGAGAACATAGACTATACTGATAAAAGGGTTATATCAGCCTTTTCACTGGATATAGATGGACATTATGTCTTCAACTATCTTGACCGGTTTGAGTTCTATGGATTAGCGGGGCTGAACATTATGATGGTAAGAATGAGGTATAAAAATGATTACCCGGGAATATCAGACGATATAAGGAGCAGTGACAGTGCAATGGGCCTAAATATAGGTGCCGGGACATACGTTAAGCTCAAGGATGATCTTGATCTTTATCTGGAATTAAAAGCCCTGCTTGGCAAGCAGGTACAGGGAGTAATAACAGCCGGCATAATGTTAAATATCGATTGGAAGAAGCAACATGATGATCCTGAATTATAAGTTATTTTGAACGATTAACAAGGTTCGAAGCCAATTTTCTCAATTCTTCTTTTCTTATATTCTCAGCCTTTACATCATCAAATGCTGTATAGGCCAGGTCGGTATACTGTTTTGCCATATTCTCAACTGCTGACCTGATATTTAATCTGTCAAATATCTCTTTTACTACAGCTATTTTTTCTTGTCTGTCAAATTCATCCAGCTGCAATTGTTCATTAAGTTTTTTAAGTTGATTTCCTGATGCCAGCTCAAGAGCTTTAATCAGCAATATTGTTTTTTTGTTAAATACTATATCTGAACCAACATTTTTACCAAAAATCTTCGGGTCACCATAAGTATCCAGCAGGTCATCCTGTATTTGAAAAGCCAGGCCCAGGTTTCGGCCGAAGTTGTACATTTTTTCAGATTCTTCATTATCAGCACCGCCAATTATAGCGCCTAGTTTAAGAGAGGCAGCAAGAAGAACAGCAGTCTTCAACTCAATCATACGCAGGTAATCGGTATGAGAAACGAAGCTGGTGTTTTCAAAATCCATGTCCATTTGCTGACCGGCGCATACTTCTATAGCCGTTTCATTATATACCTTCATTACCTCCTTCAGTACAGGCTGAGGGGCGTTCATCATACATTCATTTGCAATAAACACCATCACATCACCAGACAAAATAGCCTGGTTAACATTCCATTTCTTATGCACTGTAGCCGAACCTCTGCGCATATCTGAGCTATCCATAATATCATCATGTACGAGGGTGAAATTATGGAATACCTCAAGCCCGATTGCCGGCAATATTGCTTTTTCAACCTTTTCTTTAAAAACATTACAGGCCATAAGGGTAATTACAGGACGTATTCGTTTACCTCCCAATGACATAAGGTATCTTACAGGTTCATAAAGCCTGTCGTTCTCATAATCATAGGACATATTATTGATAGCCCTGTTTACTATTTCTTTCAGTTCTTCGTATTGATACATAGTCAAATGAAGTTGAAGCCTTACTACCCACCCAGTGCTTCTGAACCATTAGCTACTTCCAGTATCTGGTTTGTTATGCTTGCCTGGCGGGCTTTATTATATTCCAGGTTAAGGTCTCGTATTAATTCTGTTGCATTATCGGTTGCTATATGCATAGCAGTCATCCTGGCACCGTGTTCGGCAACATACGAATCAAGTAATGTTCTGTAAAATTGTATTTTAAGAGTCTTGGGAATTAATTCATTTATTATATCCTCTTTTGAGGGCTCATAGATATATTCACCTGTCCGAACACTATCCTCTGTTTCTTCTGTCTCAATCGGCAGGAAAGTTTCCACAGTCAGATCCTGTACAGCGGCGTTCCTGAATTTGTTATAAACGAACTCCACCCGCTCAAATTCTTTATTCAGAAAAGCATCCATTATTTTATCTGCTATTGACGATGCGTTTTCGAAATTAAGGTCATCAAAAAGCTTGCTTTGGTCCTCATAAATCTGGTAATCAGTCTTCCTGAAAATTTCCCAGGCTTTTTTACCTATGGTCATAATCCACAGTTTATTACTGTGGTACTGATCCATATACTTTTCCTCAGTTATTCTCTTTGCTTCTTTTATAACGTTCATATTGAACGACCCACACAGCCCCCTGTTTGATGTGACCACAATAAGCAATACCCTTTCATCATCAGATACTCGGCTATACATCTGTTCATCTTCCGATTGTTCTATCCTCATATTTATATCAACAAGCAGTTCCTGCAGTTTTGATGCGTAGGGTCTTAATTTGACTATCCTGTCCTGTGCCTTACGCAGCCTTGCAGCAGCAACCATTTTCATTGCTGATGTTATCTGCCTTGTTGACCGTACAGAGGATATCCTCTTTCGTATTTCCTTTAAGCTGGACATATATTAATTTCCGCGTGCTTTGGGTTCTTTAACCTCAAATTTTGAACTTATTTCGGCAGCTACCTTATTGAGCACTGCTGTTATTTCATCATTTATTATTCCTTTTCCAAGCTGCTCAAGCACATCACTATGTTTAAGCTCCATGTATTCAAGGAATTCCTTTTCAAACTGTTTCACACTTTCTACAGGGATATTCTTCAGCAGTCCCTTGGTTCCACAGTAGATAATTGCCACCTGGTTTTCCACTTTCATCGGGGAGTATTGTTTTTGTTTCAATATCTCCACGTTTTTTGATCCCTTATCAATCAATGCTATAGTTGAAGCATCCAGGTCTGATCCGAACCTGGCAAATGCTTCCATTTCCCTGTATTGTGCCTGGTCAACTTTTAGTGTACCGGCAATTTTCTTCATTGATTTGATCTGTGCATTTCCTCCAACACGTGATACTGATATACCCACATTTATAGCGGGCCTTACTCCTGAATTAAAAAGGTCGCCTTCAAGGAATATCTGGCCGTCGGTAATAGATATCACGTTGGTAGGTATATATGCTGACACGTCGCCGGCCTGTGTTTCAATTATTGGTAGCGCGGTAAGTGATCCTCCTCCCTTTATCATTCCTTTAAGTGATTCGGGCAGGTCGTTCATTTTCAGTGCTACCTTATCCGATTCGATAATTTTTGCAGCTCTCTCGAGCAACCGTGAGTGCAGGTAGAAAACATCACCCGGGTATGCTTCCCTTCCCGGCGGACGGCGGAGGAGCAATGACACTTCACGATATGATACAGCCTGTTTTGACAGGTCATCATAGATTATCAGTGCATCTCTTCCTGTATCCCTGAAAAACTCACCTACAGCAGCTCCTGCGAAAGGAGCATAGAACTGTGCTGCTGCAGGATCAGCAGCTGTTGCCGATATGATGACAGTATAATCCATCGCCCCTGATTCTTCAAGAATAGAGGCTATATTAGCCACAGTAGATCCTTTCTGTCCTATTGACACATATATACAATACACAGGTTCACCCCTGTCGTAGTTACTTTTCTGGTTAATTATTGTATCTATAGCAATAGCTGTTTTACCTGTCTGGCGGTCCCCAATAATAAGCTCTCTCTGCCCTCGCCCGATAGGTATCATAGCATCAATAGCCTTAAGCCCTGTTTGCAATGGCTGCTTTACCGGTTGCCTGAATATCACACCCGGGGCTTTACGTTCAAATGGCATTTCGTATAATTCACCTTCAATAGGTCCTTTACCGTCCAGTGGCTGTCCTGTGGGTATTATTACCCTCCCGAGCAATCCTTCACCAGCCATTATAGATACTATTCGTCCTGTCCTTTTGGCAATATCTCCTTCCGTAATACCTTCAGAGGAACCAAGGAGCACCGCACCCACATTATCCTCTTCAAGGTTAAGCACTATTGCTTCTACCCCGTTTTCAAATTCAATCAGCTCATTGGCCTGTACATTGGTAAGTCCGTACAATCTTGCTATACCATCTCCAACCTGCAGAACAGTCCCTACCTCATCAAGAGCAGCACCGGTCTGTATTCCTTCTAGTTGTTGTTTGAGTATTTTTGATACCTCTGCTGGTTTTATACTTGCCATAATTTCAATTAAAATATATTAATTCGGTATTAAACACATATTTTATTTAGCTCTTAATAAGCTCTTTGCGTATTTTTCTCAGCTGCGTTTTAAGGCTTGCGTCAACATACAGGTTTTCCACCTTGAGTATATACCCCCCTGCTAATCTCTCGTCTACTATCTCCTCAAGATCAGCTTTTGTATTCATATCTTCTTCTATAATATCTATAAATCTTGCCCTGTTTTTTTCATCCAGTGCTACAGGTACCTTAAGTGTTACCTTTGTTATTCCCTCATGATCGTCGGCCAGGTCAATGTAACATCTTGCTATACCTGTGAGGAATGATTCACGGTTATTGTTTACTGTAAGAGTTATCATGCTGAAGCTTAGATCACTGACCCTATCCTTAAACAAAGCGGTTATCACATCCCTTTTCTTTGAATTTGTAATAACAGGGCTATCTATCACATCCCTGAAATCATCTATAGCCGAAAGCTTCAGCACAAAGAGCATATCACTCCTGACCTCTTTTATCTGTCCTTTATCCCTGGCTGACAGGAAGAGGGCTTTTGAATATCTTACCGCTATTTTACTTTCATTCATTACCTGAACAACTAATTTTGTTTAAGATTCATATCGTCGAGTAGCTTTTCAATCAGTTTATTCTGTTCACCGCTATCTTTAAGTTTCTCATCCAGTATTTTTTCTGCTATCTCAACTGAAAGGCTGGCTATTTGATTTCTTATATCGTTGATAGCCATTGTTTTTTCTCTTTGTATGCCGTTACGTGCTTTTTTTATCATCTTCTCAGCTTCACTCTTTGCCTGATTTTTTGCTTCGCCTATCATCTTATCCCTGGCATCACGGGCTTCGCGCATCAGGTCATCCCTTTCATTACGTGCTTCTTCCATTATAGCTTCATTATCAGCTTTGAGGCGTTCCATTTCCCTGCGTGCATCCTCAGCTGATTCAAGCGATCCCTTTATACTTTCTTCCCTGGCTTTAATAGCCTGCATAATAGGTTTCCATGCAAATGCCCTTAGCACTGCCAATAGTATAAGGAAAATAATTGTCGTCCAGACTATTGTTCCCAGTTCAGGTGTTGTCAG
>DOZA01000054.1 GCA_003518245.1 Bacteroidales bacterium
GTGCTATAATTTCAACGTGGTCTCCCGGGGCCAAATGTATATGATTAATCCTGTTGAATGTGTGCCATGCCTTCTTCTCCTTCAACCCGGAGTTACTATCATTTCCTCCGTCAGGGTCAATAAAATAGGTAGTATTCCCGGGAGAATCTATGCAAAGTCTTTCAGTATCTTTTACACCCTGCCTGCAGCTGCCTATCAAAATGATTATCAACAGTGGATAAATAATATGCGGTCTGTTCATTACTACAATAGTATATCAGTATTATGGTTTAGCTATTTTATGAGCTCCACTTCGAACTTCATCATATCTCCAAGATCCCTGATTTCATGTGTGTAATCGCCATAAACAAATGCCATATGGTGTCCGTAATTCTGAGAAGACCTCCAGAATTCATAACAATCAGGTACTTTTATCATTACATTTTGTTCACAACCATATCCCTCAAGTCCGCCTCCTCCAAGTACTTCACCACTGGTAACAATTAGTTTCATTCCTGAAGGATCAAATCTTGCCACGGTACAAGGATTCCCGGCGGACTCATTGAAATCATGCCTCAGCGTTGCTCCAAAACCACTCTTTGTAAAACTATGAATATCATAGGAAGTATTTTTTTCATCAAGTCCATTCATTTTCAGTGAACAAACGGAATGTTTCAATTTGAGTGTGTTCTCATCCCT
The DNA here is from genome assembly GCA_003518245.1 of Bacteroidales bacterium. Taxonomy (GTDB): domain Bacteria; phylum Bacteroidota; class Bacteroidia; order Bacteroidales; family VadinHA17; genus UBA9300. The sequence goes on from DOZA01000054.1 coordinate 679, forward strand.
GTAGAAGAAGGGATTTCCCATATATACAGCTTTATTTGAGACATACATCTCCAGCATCATTGCCATTAGATATAGTATGATTTGTCATCTTGTTTTAAAATCAAAAGTCAATTTTATAACTACCGGCTCAGAATCCCAGCCATACACTGTTTCGGGCTGTGATTGGGGACCAAGGTCTTCCGATCTTTTAAACATAGTCCCTATGGGCGGAATAGCATTCAAAAAAGAAATGTCTCCTTCAGGGTATTCCAATTTATCCGTGCCCCATCCCTCCCTGACTGCTTCAGGGGTTTCAGGTGTAAACAGTCTGAAAAATGTATAGGGTGTATGGCAATAGACTGTCAGGTTGCTGTTATCATTATTGAAAAAGCGCGCCCAGTAGAGTGAGGAGAAAAATCCTTTGAACTCGGGATAATCATACATCGTGGACGGATCTCCGGTAATAGTGTTGTTATAATCATCTTCCCAGACAGCAAGCCTTGTTCCTTTCATCCTGTTTCTCCAGACACGGAAAGGACCGTCACCAAGCCTTTTTACGGACCTTATCTGCTCCTCCGGATAATCAAAAGTGATGCCCTGCATATAATGACCCGATGCAGTAAGATCAAGCAAGCCATCAGGCCTTACTGCCCACTTAATACTGTATTGAATATTCCTGAACTTATTTATGTCTCCCTGGAAAGAAAATTCAACAACGTAATTACCCTGCTCATCCGGATAATGTTTGATCCCGGATAACTCCATCTCCTGACCGGTGATGAATCTCGGACCATTATGTAATACAATCTCTTTCCCTTCACTAAATGTCCTTACAAGTGTACCTGTCTTTTTATCAAATTCAAAAGAGATCTGTCTGGCATGAACCAAGATTGATTGTGCTGTTTCATCGGCTTCAGGTGCTTGATCTGCTGATGCTGTTTCAAGGTTCTCGTATTTCATACTCCCCGGGTCCTTCAATGGGAAACTCCAGGTAAAGATCTCATTTTTATGAGGATCGAGAGCTTTAATATATAAGGCATCAAAGGAATTCCAGTCATCCGGCATTTCTACTGATAGCACCCCTTTATTACCCGGTTCAAGATAAACCCCCGGTATTCCTGTTTTCTTCACAAGCAGTGGTGTTGTCTCACTGTCATTCGGTCCTCTGAATTTTATCCATTTCGCCTCAAATTCGCATTGTTCCAGATTGATATAATGGTAACGGTTTTCAATTTTAAACTTACCATCGAAAGCCGGAGTAATATATTTTTTCTCAATGTACACAGGTGCCCATATTTCTTTCACAGCATAAAAACTGCCCTCTTTTTCACGGGCAGGGCCAGTGATCCCATCGGCTGCATGGTTCCCATCAACATCAAGAATATTATTCCTGTCGGTACGGACAACTGCTTCATCAGATAAATTCCAGAGAAATCCGCCTGCACAAACCGGATTATCCCACATCAGCCTCCAGTAATCATCAAGACCAGCACCATGACCTTCATCCCAGCAGCCATGCAGGAATTCTGTAGTAAGGAATATCCTGTCCTGTTGGTAACTATCGTATGCTAGGTAATTGTATTTAAAATAATGGAGCGTGTTTAATTTCCGGAATATCTGGCGGGGACGTATCACCTCGCGTTGCTGAGGATCCCACAGTAAAAACTCATCATCCAGGTTAGGATTCCATCCTCCTTCATTTCCGTTATCCCAGAGAATAATGGATGGGTGATTTACATCACGAAGCACCAGTTCCTTTACCAGTTTCCTGCCAATTTCAGTACCATATGGCGGTGGCCCCCATCCCCCCAATTCATTAAGAACAAATAAGCCAAGGGAATCACAGGCATCCAGAAAATGCTTGTCTGGTGGATAGTGAGACATCCTTACAGCATTCATATTCATTTCCTTCATCAAGTTAACATCCGTGATGCTTATGTTTTTATTTGTTGTACGACCTGATGATGGCCAGAATGTATGCCTGCTTATTCCTTTCCGTTTAACTTTTACACCATTTATATAAATGCCATCCTTTTCCTTTACTTCAACCGTTCGAAAGCCGGTACGTACAATCTCCTGATGAAGGACGTTATGATTGTTATCCTGCAGTTTAAAAAGCAATTGATAAAGTTTCGGAAACTCCGGGTTCCAGGACTGGATATTGTCAAAATGATCTGATACCTGTACTACACCTCCATTATTATCTTTTATTGCGTTCTCAAAATCGGCAATTTTTGATCCGTTAAGATTTTGCAATTCAACAGAAATATATTTAGCAGCTGATGAACTGAAAAATACATCGGCCCTGAAATCGCCATTTGCCTGGGCATCAATTGCAAGCCGTTCTATATGATCATCAGGCTTTACTTCCAGGTATACCGGACGGAAGATCCCTCCCAGTACCCAGTAATCGGACCATCGTTCGGCCTCATTTACCAGGCTGTCTGAAGAATGTTTTCTAACAGTAACCACCAGACTGTTTGCTTTATTACCATAATTCAAGAACTTACTTACATCATATTTAAACTCATAAAAAGCACCCTGGTGTACCGGGCCTGCAGTCTTTCCGTTGATCTTTACCTCTGCATCGGTCATTACACCTTCAAATACGATGTTCACTTTCTTTCCTTTCCATGAACCAGGTATTGAGAATTCATGACGGTATATACCATGTTCGTTCATTCTTTCTTCCCATGGGTCAATGCCGTAGGTATATGATCCGAATCCCTGGAGTTCCCACTGCGAAGGGACTGGTATTGTAGTCCATTTTCCGCTGTTCATCCCTTCTGAGCAATAAAACTCCCATGCTACAGTATTATCGTTTCCTGTTCCAGAGAGATACTTTAGCTGTGTATCCTGAGCCTTGACTGAAAAGATACTGGTGAGAAAAACAAGGAGCAAACAGGGCATCAGCAGAATAAATTGTCTAAACTTCATAATCATACTTATAAATTGATAATACTTTAACCAAATTGAACATTAATCATTCCTCTTGACCCGGAAGGCTCGCATAACCAAACAATAGTTTGCCTTCATTCGTCCTGCCGATAAGTTTCCCTGC
>DOZA01000020.1 GCA_003518245.1 Bacteroidales bacterium
GGTGATATAAATTTCAATCGTGATGCAAATATTAATCTCGCCATGCAGAGCTCACAGATCTCTTTATCTGACCTTGCATATTTTGTCAAACCGCTTAGAGGTATGGATAAGGATTTTATGTTCTCAGGAAGGGTAAATGGTACTGTTGAAGAACTTAATGGCAGGGATATTATTTTATCCTATTCAGACAGTACTATGCTTATATGTGATTTTGATTTTTCCGGCTTACCCGATATAAATAATACTTTTATGTTTATTCAGGTAGGCAGTTTTACTACAACCACATGTGACATTTCTGAGATAGGGATACCCGGTGTTAGCGATATGGTCCCCGTAAATAAATTCAGGAACCTTGGAGCTATTTCTTTTAATGGTAATTTCACAGGTTTTATCCAGGATTTTGTAACATATGGCACTCTAAATACTGAACTTGGATCAGTTTCCACAGATATTCTTTTCAGGCCCGATACTTCAAGTACTTTTAGCTACAAAGGAACACTGAAGGCACGCTCACTGGAACTGGGTAAAATATTAGAACTCGAAGATATCCTGGGCTCACTGTCAGCTAACCTTGATGTAGAGGGAACATCAAAATCATTTAAGAATTTCAGGGCTGATATTGAAGCAAATATAAACAGTCTTGAATTTAATAATTATACCTATCGTGATATTAAGATCAGTGGACTGGTAACTGATAAAATATGGGATGGAACTGTTAGTTCAAATACTGAAGAACTGAAGATGGATTTACTTGGCCGGTTTGATTTTACAGATGATGTGCCTGTTGTAGATTTCAGCCTGAACCTGCTTGAAGCCGACCTTTTTGACCTCAATATTGATAAAGCTGATAGCCTTTCCAATTTATCCATGCTGCTTACGGCAAGCTTTACTGGTAATAGCATAGATAATGTTAGCGGTGATATTAGGCTTTTAAACTCTAAGCTTACCAGGAATAGGGATGAGTTCGATCTGTATAATTGCAGCATCAGTGCATTTAATATTGACAGTTCCACACTGGGTATCAACCTACGAACCGATTATGTTGATGCCGACATAAGGGGTATATACGACCTTTCCACTATTGCTGCAGATATGAAATCCGCAACATCAATTATTTTCCCTTCACTGCTTAGCATCCAGGAAAAAAATCTCACCGGAAAGAATGATTTCGATTATGAGATTAGATTTAAAAATACAGACCGCATCAATGAATTTTTCAAAACCGGTTTAATGCTCTCACCCAATTTTAATATAAAAGGAAGGATAAATCCCGGGGGGAAGATAAGCATGGCAGCCAATGGAGATTATATCATTTACAAGCTTAACAGCCTTATTGTGCCTGAAATAAATTGTGAAATAATTGATACCAGCATGGTATTCAAGCTATACGGTGAAAAACTGAACCTGTTTAACAGATTTAAACTTGAACAATTTGGCATCAGGTCAGAAACAAATATCGACACTTTCAATATCAATGTTGACTGGGATAATGCAGGTGAAATTGAAAATAAAGGAACTTTTACAGCAAAAGGTAAATTCACAAAACCTGATAATAAACACACAAAACTTGATCTTGCTGTTTTACCAGTCGGCATAATCATCAATGATAAATTGTGGAATATTGACAGCAGTAATGTCGTTCTGGATTCCAATGCTATAAGTATTAACAGGCTCATGGTAAGTTGTGAAGATGAATACTTTATGATTGATGGAAAAGTATCTGAAGACTCATCTGACAGTATAACCATTAGTTTCAACGGTTTGAATCTTGCCGGCCTCAATAATCTTAAAAGAGAACAGGTATATGAAGACTCAAAAAAAATCGACTTCATACTTGAAGGCTTGCTCAGGGGGGAAATACTCCTCACCGATATTTATAATGAGCCTATGTTTGAGACAGACATAATGATCAAAGATTTCAAGCTTAATGATAATGAGCATGGTGATATAAAAATATTATCGGAGTGGGACAATGACATTAAGGAAGCAAGAATAAGCTTAAGTAATAACATTGCTGGCAAGAATACATTCAGTGTTGATGGCAGGTATGATCCTTCGAAGAAATATCTTGATTTACTTGCTGCTGTTGATGATATGCCTCTGGATATACTTAACCTTTTCCTGAAGTCTTTTGCTTCTGAGGTTGATGGCATGGGATCAGGCAAGGTAGAAATAATTAGTGATGAAGGAAATATTTCATTGCTGGGAAGTGTTATGGCCGATCAGGCTTCAATGACCATTGATTATCTCCAAACAAATTTCATGTTTTCAGACAGTATTCGATTTGATAATAATAAAATAGTCTTTAATAATATACCACTCAGTGACAACAAGGATAACAATGCTGTTATCGATGGGTTTGTTTCACATAATAGTTTCAAAGAATTTAATGTTGACCTGCGTATTGATGCAGATAATATATTGGTACTTGATACGCGGCAGAAAGATAACAGCCTGTTCTATGGTACGGCTTATGCATCCGGAGTAATAACAATTGATGGACCATCAAATGATCTGGATTTCAATATATCAGCCAGAACTGAAAGAAATACCAGGATGTTTATCCCACTTAGTGCCGGAGAAGAAATAAGTGATTATACATTTATCAGTTTCCGGGATAAGGATGATAAGGAGGATAAGCATATACCTATCAATCTGCCCCTGCTGAACAGGGAGAATAATAGTTCAATATCTCTCAATTTTGAATTGGAGGTTACATCTGACGCAGAGGTACAGCTGGTTTTTGATTCCAGGCTCGGAGATATGATGAAAGCACAAGGTACCGGTACTCTGAACATGGCTATTGACGAAGAAGGAGACTTTACCATTTTTGGTGATTATGTAATTGAGAATGGTTATTATCAGCTTACCCTTGGAAACATTTTCAACAAAAAGTTTGTAGTTGAAGAAGGCGGTACTATATCATGGAATGGGGATATTATGAATGCAAATGTCGATGCCAAGGCCATATATAAGCTTAAAGCTTCACTTGAGGATCTTTTCCAGGATGAGGCCTATTCAGCCCGTATACCTGTTGAGTGCCATCTCAATATGAGTGGTCAGCTGGTAAATCCTATAATCAGTTTTGATATTTACCTGCCCACTGCTGATGAATCAATGCGTACTGACCTGAGGGCAGCTATAGATTCAGAAGAAGAGATGAGCAGACAATTCCTTTATCTGCTGGTAATGAACAGCTTCTACCCCGATCCTGCTATCTCAGGAGTATCACTCAATACAACAAATGCCGGGGCCTCGGCTATGGGTGTAACCACTACTGAAATGTTATCAAACCAGCTTAGCAACTGGCTATCACAGATAAGTAATGATTTTGATATTGGTTTTGCTTACAGACCGGGAAATGAGATAAGCCCGCATGAGGTTGAAGTTGCCCTGTCAACCCAATTATTAAATGACCGGGTTGTAATAAATGGTAATTTCGATGTGGGTGGTGAATCTGGTAGTCAGCAGACAAGTTCCTCAACTAATGAAATAACAGGTGATTTTGATGTTGAAGTCAAAATTACTGAAAAGATACGATTCAAGGTCTTTAACAGATCAAATGACAACATGGTATACGAAACTGCGCCATACACACAGGGATTTGGTTTTTTCTTCAGACAAAGTTTTGACAGGTTCAGCGATCTCTTTAAAAAGAAAAAAAGTGAAATGAAACAGGAAGAAGATACTGAGATCATTGAAGAATAAAAAAATAAAACTATTTTTGCCCCTTTATTAAATCTATCATCTATTTAATACCTTAATTTAAATCATAGGAGTCATGTTTCTACTGATGGTTGTTATTTTCATCCTGGGCTATACTGCTATAGCGCTTGAACATCCGATAAAAATTGAAAAAGCTGCAAGTGCACTGCTTACAGGATCAATATTATGGGCACTTTATGCTCTTTTTAGTGAACATATCCTTTCTCTCAACCTGTCACCTTCGTGGGAAGA
>DOZA01000095.1 GCA_003518245.1 Bacteroidales bacterium
AAGATTTTATAAACAGGTGTAAATCCGCTTATATTCCTGATAATATTGATATTACGCATCCGTATATTTCGCCTCTCAATGCCAGGCTGGATAAAGAGATGCCACCAGTGCTATTCATAACAGCACAGGTTGACCCTCTCAGGGACGAAGGGAAGGAATATGCCATGAGAATGAAAAATGCAGGGATTAATGTGGTATATAAGGAATACGAAGGGATGATACATGCCTTTATGAACTTCTATCCTTTTCTTGATAATGCCAGGAAGGCAATAAATGACGTGGATGAGTTTATTGATAGTGTTACCGGTACATTCCCTGATTTAGAAAAATAATTAACAAACGACTAAGGAAAAAAGACAATCGGTGTACACCCGGGTTCACGATCCTCGGTTCAAAGGGGTAACTTTTGCCTTTTTTTATACTTTTGCAAAAAGCTATGCATGATGAGAATTGACATTATAACAGTTCTTCCGGAATTGATTGAGAGCCCGCTAAATCATTCCATCGTAAGAAGAGCAAAAGATAAAGGTCTGGCAGACATATATATTATAAATCTACGGGACTTTGCTACTGATAAGTATAAGTCGGTCGATGATTATCCTTTTGGTGGAGGAGCGGGTATGGTTATGAAAATTGAACCTATATTCCGCGCAATTGAAAAGCTGAAATCAGAAAGAGATTATGATGAAATAATATATACCAGTCCGGATGGTACACTATTCAACCAGAAAACTGCAAATGAGCTATCACTTAAAGAGAATATAATCATTTTAGCCGGGCATTATAAGGGTATTGACCAGAGAATAAGGGATAAGCTTATTACCAGGGAGATCTCGACCGGTGATTTTGTATTATCCGGTGGTGAGTTACCTGCCGCAATGATTACTGATGCCATAGTAAGACTAATCCCCGGGGTTATTTCAGATGAGCAGTCAGCACTTTATGATTCATTCCAGGACAACCTCCTGGCCCCTCCTGTTTATACAAGACCGGCTGACTTCATGGAATGGAAAGTACCTGATATACTTCTTTCCGGTAATACTCCAGAAATTGAGAAGTGGAGACATGAAAAGTCATTGGAAAGAACCAGGAAACTGAGACCGGACCTCCTTGATGAACAATAAAGTATAATATGATAATTTTCTTAGGAAATATGGCTTCATTTTATTATGATTGTAGCCTAATTAAATATCAACAAGTAATTAAATATCAAATACATGAATTCACAGGATTATATTAAACGAGAGGACAAATATGGAGCCCATAACTATCATCCTTTATCAGTGGTACTTGAGAGAGGTGAAGGACCATTTGTCTGGGATGTTGAAGGAAACAAATACTATGATTTTCTTTCTGCTTATTCAGCCATTAACCAGGGTCATTGCCACCCGGAAATTATAAAAGCTCTTACCAACCAGGCAAAAACCCTGACCCTTACTTCGAGGGCCTTCTATAACAGTGTGTTGGGCGAATATGAAGAATATATAACCAGATATTTTGGCTATGACAAACTATTACCAATGAATACTGGTGCCGAAGCAGATGAAACAGCTCTCAAGTTATGTCGCAAATGGGCTTATCAGAAAAAAGGTATTGAAGAAAATAAAGCCAAGATTATTGTCTGCGAAAATAATTTCCATGGCAGGACTATTACTATCGTGTCAATGTCAACCGATCCTGAAGCAAGAAAAGACTATGGTCCTTATACACCTGGTTTTATTATCATACCATATAATGATCTTGATGCACTCGAAAAAGAACTACAGGATCCCAATGTGGCAGGTTTCCTCGTAGAACCAATACAGGGGGAAGCAGGGGTATATGTTCCTGACGAAGGATATATAAGAAAGGCCTATGAATTATGTAAGGAAAAGAATGTATTGTTCATAGCAGATGAAGTGCAGACAGGTATTGCCAGGACAGGTAAACTCCTTGCATGCGATCATGAAGGTGTCAGACCTGATATACTTATCCTTGGTAAAGCTCTCTCCGGTGGTGTATATCCTGTTTCTGCCGTGCTTGCTGATGATGATATAATGCTTGTTATCAAACCTGGCGAACATGGTTCAACATTTGGTGGTAACCCTATAGCAGGTAAAGTAGCTATTGCAGCTCTTGAGGTTGTCAAGAATGAAAAACTGGCTGAAAATGCAGAATACCTTGGTAAAATATTCAGGGATGAATTCAGAAGCATTGAATCAGATATGATTGAACTGGTAAGGGGTAAAGGCTTGCTGAATGCAGTTGTCATAAGACCTAAAGGAGCTAAAACAGCATGGGATGTATGTGTTGCCATGAAGGATAATGGCGTAATAGCCAAACCAACACATGGACATATCATCCGTTTTGCACCACCACTTGTTATTACCGAGGACCAGCTTAGAGAAGCCATGAACATCATTAAGGATTAGCAGGGACTGATTAGTTACACATTTCATAATTAAGAGTTATTATCATAATAAGTCCGGGTGCATTTTGATGATAAAAAGCACCTGGACTTTTTGGTTTTAGAAAGAGTACTATTTTTGCCGCATAAAAATTATTCTATCATGAGACATTATTTAATATACCCTTTTTTTATATCATTAATACTTCTCTTCTCATGCCAGTCAAATAAACTTGATGAACCTGAGATAACAGTAGCTGAGTTACAGGATCATATAAATTACCTTGCCTCTGATGAACTGCAGGGCAGGCTACCGGGAACTGAAGGAGATATAAAAAGTGCTGAATATATTAGGGATCAACTGGAATCATGGGGACTGAGCCCACTTATTGATGATGGCCTTCAGAGTTTTGAAATTGTTTCAAGCCTTGAAGCCGGTGATAATAATGTTTTAAAAGTAAATAATAAAACCTTATCCCGCAAACAGTATATGCCCCTCGCGATAAGCGAAAGTACCGAACTTAAAGGCAAAGTGGTATTTGCCGGTTATGGTTTTGATATCGAATCCGATACTCTCGAATGGAATGACTACGATAACCTGAATGTCAAAGGGAAATGGGTAATGATAATAAGAGAAGATCCGGAAGTTGATAATCCCTTGAGTTTTTTTGCAAACGTAAGTGCCGACATGAGCAAGGTCATGACAGCCAAAGACAAAGGGGCCGGAGGTGTATTGCTCGTTTCCGGAAAGGAAGTGGATCCGAAGGATGAGTTTGAATCATTGGTCAGAGGAGAATACTCCACCGGTATACCTGTTTTCAGAATAAAAAGAGAGGTTGCTGACATGATACTTGGCAGCAGCAATAAAAACATATCAGAGCTGGAAGAGAAGCTAAATAAAGAATATTTACCATTAAGCCAGGAGATAGAATGTACTGTAGAAGGTAAAACTGAACTGCTGGAACAAAAAGTAAGCACCGGTAATGTTCTTATGGTTCTCCCTGGTAATGATCAGGTCCTTAAAAACGAATTCCTTGTTATAGGAGGGCATTTTGACCATCTGGGCCTTGGCGGACCAGGATCATCGAGCAGGGCTCCTGATACTATTGCTGTACACCACGGAGCAGATGATAATGCTTCGGGTATAGCATCAATGCTTGAAATTGCCGAGCGGTTCGCTGCTAACAGGAACAATGCCCGTTCTATAATTTTTGCCGCCTTCACCGCCGAAGAGATGGGCCTGCTTGGCTCAAAATATCTTGTTGAGCATATGCCTGTGGAAGCAGAAAAAATTAATGCAATGATCAACCTCGATATGATAGGCAGGCTGAAAGAAAATAAAACAGTTCAGATAAGTGGAGTAGGAACAGCTAAAGAGTTTAAAGATATCATTTACAGGCTGACAGACACTTCAACTATCAGGCTTGCGTTATCAGAAGAAGGATACGGACCATCTGACCATAGTTCATTTTATGGTAAAGATATCCCGGTGTTGTTTTTCTCCACCGGGGCACATCTTGACTATCATACCCCGTATGATATAGCTGAAAAACTCAATTATGATGGTCTGGTTATGATATCTGAACTGGTATATAATATAAGTGCAGAATTGTCCGGTACAAATAAAAAACTTGTATTTAAAGAAGCAGGACCCAGGACACAGAACCACAGGGGTATGAGGAGAAAGGGTGTCACACTTGGTATCATGCCTGACTTTGCCGGAAATATAAAAAACGGCCTTAGGGCCGACTTTGTCACGCCCGGAAAGCCCGCTGCCCTGGGAGGAATGCAAAAGGGAGATATTATTGTAGCAATTAATGGTAGAGCTATTAATAATATCCAGGATTATATGTTCAGGCTTTCAAAACTTGATTATGGCGAAATCATACAGGTAGAAGTATTGAGAGACAATAAAAAAGAACTACTATTAATAGCACTCTAAACATTTGACTATATATGAAATCAACCCTTTACTGGATCCTGGCTATAATAATCACTCTATCAGCAGTATATTACCAGCGTAAAACAGGCCCCACCTACTCTAAACATAGCGATATTACAGCCAATGGTATGGAATACCGGCTGAAATTAACTCGAAGCATAGAAATATCAGACAGGAATTATGTAAAACTGGCAATTAAAGACTCAACAGTTAATGCCTGCCTGTTCTATAAACGCCTGCAGGTTGATGAACCATACCGCTCAGTTGATTTTAAGTATGAAGAACATCCTGTAAATTCATTTATAATGAACAGGATATTCGGCATTGAAAAAGAAACAGGTTTTTTTGCATATGTCCCTGCACAACCTCCTGCCGGTAAAATTGAGTATTATTTTGAAATTACAGATGATCAGGGTACAAATACTTATTTTGAAAATGAGCCTGTAATTATAAGATTTAAAGGCACCGTGCCATCAAAAATACTTACACCTCATATACTGATAATGTTTATTGGGATGTTGCTTTCCACTCTTTCCGGGCTCATGGCTATCGGAAAGCATAAATCATACCGTAAATGGGGTATATGGACTTTTATAATGCTAATTTTAGGGGGCATGATACTTGGGCCCCTGGTACAATACCATGCTTTTGGCCATGCATGGACAGGGATACCTATTGGATGGGACCTGACCGACAACAAAACCCTTATAACAGTAATATTCTGGACAATAGCTGTATTCGGCAACAGGAAGAAAAACAGGCCCGGCCTAACTATACTTGCTTCTTTCATACTCTTACTTGTATACTCGATTCCACACAGTATATTCGGGTCTGAGCTTGATTATGAAAGCGGGGAGATAATTCAGGGTATGATAATGCCTTTCTCTTTGTTAGGCAATCCTTGAATTTTTCATACCTTCATGCAGCATTGACAATTTTGTTTCGTCATTGTAGTGAAAACAAAATAAGTGGGTGCAGCAATACATATTGTAGAACAAAGCCAAATGCAAATGGGAAATGTAGAGGCGGCATTCCGCAACATACACCAGAACCTCATCGACGGATGTAAAAATGGCGATCAGAAAGCACAGTTCCAGATTTATAAACTGTATTATAAAGCTATGTTTAATACGAGTCTGAGAATTGTGAGCGACACCATGGAAGCTGAAGATATCATGCAGGAAGCATTCCTGTCAGCCTTTGATAAAATTGATACATATTCAGGTAAAGTTAGTTTTGGCGCATGGTTGAAGAAAATAGTGATAAACCGTTCACTTGATGCGGTAAGCAGACAAAAAGCGATCTTTGAAGATATTGATACTCACTACGAAATACAGGAAGAGTCAGGCAGTAAAGAAGATGAACATCTGGAGCTGCAGGAAAAAATGAATGAGGTAAAATCAGCTATTGAAAACCTTCCGGATGGTTACCGGATAATATTGTCACTCTACCTGCTTGAAGGATATGACCACGATGAAATTGCTGATATGCTGAATATTTCAAGCAGTACTTCCAGGTCACAATTATCGAGGGCTAAGCAGAAATTACTGAGCGCATTGAGTAACGGTAAATCAAACACAGGTAAAAATTAGTAAACAGGTAAACTTGTCAGGTATGAAAGATATAGATAAAATAATCAGGGAAAACGTCGACTTCTTCAATAATGAAGAGCCGTTTGAAGGTCACTTCGAAAGATTCTCGGCCAAGCTTAAAGCCAGGCAGTTTTTAGCACCTAAAAAGGTAAGCATTGTGCCTCACCTGCTTAAGGCTGCTGTGGTAACTGTTCTGGTTGCTATCACTTCATTATGGACATGGGAGCATGTGCTAAGCCCAAATGCAAAAAAGATGTCTTTGAGCGAAGTATCATCCGAGTATGCTGAAGTTGAACAATATTATGTAAAACAGGTAAACCTGATGGAAGATCAAATACAGGATATCTGGATCAATGGCCAGCCTGATGATAATGAGGTGCTTTTGAATGAACTGGATGAAATGGATAAAATGTACGAGGATCTCCAGAAGGATCTCAAGGCTAATCCCAATGACGAGAGGGTAATAAATGCCATGATCGAACATTATGAGAATAAGGTAAAAGTAATGAATTATATATTATCACAATTAAAACAAGTACAAAACCAAAATGAAAATCAAATAAACAACGAAAATTATGAAACGGTCAGGTTGTAAATCAGTAATCAGGTTGTTGTTTGTTCATGTAGTTCTTATTTTCTCATTATCGCTGTACTCAGCTGATCTGGATAAGAAATTCTCCAAGGAGTATGATGCTACGGGAATTGAATTACTGAAAATCAGTAACCGCTACGGTGATGTTGAAATTGTTAATAACAACAATAATAAAATAATTATTGTTGTGGATGTGCAATTATCTCACCCAAACGACTCAAAGGCTGAAAAGCTTTTATCTATGATAAATGTCGAATTCAGCGAAAATGATAACACCATAGGAGCCAGGACCGTAATTGACAGGCAGTTCAGTTTTAGTAGCCATGGGTCACAGAGGAAATTCTCCATTGACTACTACGTTGAAATGCCTGCAGAAATGAACCTTAAACTGTCAAACAAGTACGGTGATCTCAAAGCAGGTGATCTGTCAGGCCATGTTAATGTCATGGTCAAGTACGGATCAATATTTATTAAATCCCTCTCGAGGGGTAAAGTAGAACCACTCAACAAGGTTACAGCAGAGTATATACGTATTGGTGAAATTATGGATGCAGGATGGCTCGAACTGGATTTGAGGTATGCGAGTAAGTTTAATATAGCAAATGCCCAGGCCCTCCTGATAGACTCACGCTATTCAACCAATAATTTTATTGATGAGGTAAGCTCTGTAGTTATTGACAGTAAATACGACAGGTTTGAAATTAATAAGCTGAAAAATATTGTTGCAGAATCAGCTTATACCTCCTTCCATTTAGGAGACGTGTCAAAAAAATTGGATATCGAAACAAGGTATGGTTCAATTGATGTAAATAATGTGAAAGCAGGTTTTGAACTCCTTCGTACCAATACCGAGTACTGTCCTATTGAAGTAAGTTTTGATGAAGCAGCATCATACAAGCTTAAAGCTGATACACGGTATTGCGGATTTAAGTTTAATGAGAAAGATGCAGATATCCTGAACAGGATACAGGAAAGCTATACTATGCATATTGAAGCAATAGTAGGTGATGCCAGCACAGAATCAGAAGTTAATATAAAAGCTAACTACGGATCTGTAAAGCTGTATTAACCATCATACAAAATAGTAAAGCATTATGGGGGTGTATCAAAAGTCAAAAAACTATTATTTTTTGGCTTTTGATACACCCCCATTTTTTAACAAAACTGATTAACTTTAAGACATATTTAATGGTTACATGATAGCTTACA
>DOZA01000260.1 GCA_003518245.1 Bacteroidales bacterium
TCCGGCACCTACCAGGGTATGGATCTCATCAATAAAAAGAATAACATTTCCATCTGATTGTACTACTTCCCTTACTACAGATTTGAGGCGTTCTTCAAACTCACCCTTGTATTTTGCCCCGGCAATCAGTGCACCCATATCAAGGGAATAAATGTTTTTTTCCAGGAGCTCATCAGGTACATCACCATTTACTATCCTGAAAGCTATGCCTTCAGCTATAGCTGTTTTTCCCACACCCGGTTCACCCACTAGCACAGGATTGTTTTTAGTGCGCCTTGCCAGTATCTGAAGTACCCTCCTTATTTCATCATCCCTGCCTATGACGGGATCGAGTTTGCCACTCCTGGCCCTTTCATTAAGGTTTGCAGCATACCTTCCAAGTGCATTGTATGTTTCTTCAGCACTCCTGCTATTAACATTACTTCCTTTACGCAATTCTTTCATTACCGATTTAATATCCTTGATATTAAGACCACTGTCTTTCAACAGGCTTGCTACATCACCGGGTGTGTTAATCAGGCCTGTAAGAATATGTTCAAGTGACACAAATTCATCGCCTGAACCTTCCGCTTCTTTACGTGCTGATAATAATGCCCTGTTGGCTGAATCAGATAAGTAAACCTGTCCGCCGTTTACCCTTGGGTATGAGTCTAATATCCCTTCAAGAGCAGTTCTGAGGGTATGTTCATCTACAGAGAGCTTCTTAAAGACAAATGGAAGTATGTTATCATCAGTTTCCATTAAGCCTTTAAGTAAATGCCCGCATTCAATGGCTTGGTTCTCCATTTCCATAGCCAGTTGCTGTGCTCTCTGGATTGATTCATGAGATTTTATTGTAAATTTATCGAATTGCATAATATTATATTAAATAACGATTGCTGCAGATTGTTTTTTACATCCTGCAGCAATCAGAAAATGATTTTAAAATATTCAGTTCTTAATTGATTGAGATTTGCTTTGCAGGCCTGGGCTTAATTTCTTCCCTCCTGGGAAGCGTTATATACAGTATTCCGTCCTTGTACTTAGCAGTTATCTTCTGGCTATCGATCAGATTATCGGCTACTTCGAAGCTCCTGCAAAAAGACTGATAACTGAATTCCCTGCGATTGTATTTTTCATCAACCGTTTCTTCCTTCTTCTCTGAAGAAATTGTCAGACGATCACTATCGTAGTTGATAGAGAAATCAGTTTTCTTCATTCCCGGTGCTGCAACTTCAATTGTAAAATCGTCATTATTCTCTTTAATGTTCACTGCAGGCAAACTGGTATTTGTTTTTGAATTATTTAAGCTTGCCATGTCCATCAAATCATTATCCCACAAATGGTCAAATATTGATGATGGAATAAAAGGAAATCTTGCTATTGTCATGGTTTTATCCTCCATTTTTTTTGTTTAACAATTTTATTACAGGAAGTTCAAATCCTATGCCAGAGCAATATGAGGAATTTATAAGAAAACAGGCCTATAGTACTGATATACAAGTCTATAGAAGCATTTATCAAGTTCATTCAGAGGGTTTGTTGATAACACTTGTATGACATAATGACTGATAGAATTCAGTTATATAAGACAAAATGACAGGCTCTTTAATATTCTGTAAGAAAATATGGCAAAAGAAAGGGGAGGTTCTTCCTAAATATGTTAATAAATTATTTTACTTTTTCTACTATTGCTTTAAAAGCATCAGGGTGGTTCATTGCCAGGTCGGCTAGAGTTTTCCTGTTCAATGCAATTCCTTTTTTATGGATTTTTCCCATGAATTCAGAGTAACTCATATCATACTGTCGGGTAGCGGCATTGATTCTCTGTATCCACAATGATCTGAAATTGCCTTTTTTCTTTTTTCTGTCGCGGTACGAATACTGCATGCCTTTTTCAAGTGCATTGACAGCGACCGTATAAACATTTTTTCTGCGACCGAACTGACCTTTTGTTTGCTTCAGTACTTTTTTTCTTCTGTTTCTCGAAGCAACTGAATTAGTTGATCTTGGCATAATTTTTCAATTTATTGAATGTGAGCGCTCCATAAGGAGACTTTTATATAGCTGCACATTCTGTTAATACTCTATTAAACTCTCTCTCCTGCGTTAGCATTACTTTTTAGCCAGTAAAAGTTTTACATTTTTCTCATCAGCTTTATCAACCTGGCCGAAATAGGTTAAGTTCCTTTTTCTTTTGGTTGACTTTTTTGTGAGAATATGGCTTTTGTACGCATGCTTACGCTTAATTTTACCCGATCCGGTAAAAGAAAACCTTTTTTTAGCACCGGGATTCGTTTTCATTTTTGGCATTTCGTACAGTTTTTATATAATTTGAAAGAACCTATTTTTTCTTTTTTGGGGTAAAGGTAATTATCATTCTTTTGCCTTCCAGTTTTGGCATCTGCTCCACCACTCCGTAATCTTCGAGGTCCTGGGCTAGTCTGAGAAGTAATATTTCACCTTTCTCCTTAAATAATATTGATCGTCCTTTAAAGAACACATATGCTTTAACTTTGGCACCATCTTCAAGGAACTTCACAGCATGTTTCAGTTTAAAGTTATAATCATGATCATCAGTATTAGGGCCGAACCTTATTTCTTTAACCACCACTTTGGTAGCTTTGGCCTTCATTTCTTTTTGTTTCTTTTTCTGCTGGTAAAGGAACTTTTGATAATCGATGATCTTGCATACAGGTGGATCGGCTTTTGGTGATATTTCAACCAGGTCAAGCTCCATTTCATCGGCCAGCCTGATTGCTTCTCCTATTGACATCACCTGAGGCTCAACATTTTCACCCACAACCCTCACTACCCTTGCAGTAATGCGGTCATTTATCCTGTGGAGTATCCTGTTGTCACGTCTCCTGTGTGGCATGTTTCTTCTTGGTCCTGCTATGGTAGTTCCTCCTTTCTAATTAAATATGGCAGATTCATTCTGCTATTCTAGTTCTTTTGAAATCTTTTCTTTAATAAAAGCAACAAAATCTTCCAGTTTCATAATTCCTTTATCTCCTTCTCCCTGTTTTCTGACAGAAACAGTTGAGGATTTCTCTTCATTTTCTCCGATTATCAGTAGGTAAGGAATTTTTTTTAACTCGTTATCCCTTATCTTCTTACCTATCTTTTCACTACGCTCATCAATCAGAGTGCGAATATCGTAATTATTTAAGAAATTTAAAACTTTTTTTGAATAATCATGGTATTTTTCACTAATTGGCAGTATAATAACCTGGTCAGGGCTAAGCCATAAGGGGAATTTACCGGCAGTGCTTTCGATAAGTATAGCTACAAATCGTTCCAGGCTTCCGAATATGGCCCTGTGTAGTAAAACGGGCCTGTGCTTTTTATTGTCAGCACCTATATATGACATATCAAAACGTTCCGGCAGATTGTAGTCAACCTGAATTGTTCCCAGCTGCCATTCGCGTCCTATGGCATCTCTTACAATAAAATCCAGCTTGGGACCGTAAAATGCTGCCTCACCTTTTACTATAGTAGTTACCAGTCCTTCTTCACCGGCAGCTTTTATTATTGCTTTCTCAGCTTTTTCCCAGTTTTCATCATTACCTATATACTTTTCTTTATCAGAAGGATCGCGTAATGATATCTGGGCTGTGTATTCAGTGAAATTAAGTGATTTGAACACCCATTGAACAAGGTCAATTATTTTTTTAAACTCTTCTTCCATCTGATCAGGTTCACAGAAATGATGAGCATCATCCTGTGTAAAGCTTCTTACTCTTGTAAGCCCGTGCAGTTCACCGTGCTGTTCATACCTGTATACTGTTCCAAATTCAGCCATTCGAACCGGGAGATCCTTGTAAGAATGGGGTGAGGCATTATATAATTCACAGTGGTGAGGACAATTCATTGGCTTTAATAA
>DOZA01000258.1 GCA_003518245.1 Bacteroidales bacterium
GGCTCCCGGAGGATGGCCTACCTGAAGTTTCCATGCCGAAAGAATAAATTCACCACAATCCCAGAAACTTACTGTTGGCTCAAGAGTCAGGGTATATACAATTAAAGAAACAAGAAAAACGAACCAACCCGTAATATTATTTATTTTTTTAAACCTTAGTTGATCATTACCCATATTGTGATTTTGATTTATTCGGTTTTGAGACTATAAATATATTTAAAATGCCTTTATATGACATAATATCTCCACTCTATATCTCTCCAATAAGATCCTGCATAATCAATACTTATTCGTTTCCCCCTCCCTACATCAATATTTAAACCATGGTCTTCAATCCATATCCGTTCTGATTCGCAAACATCTTCCCCATAATATGTACCATCCAGGTTCAGGAATTTTGTAAGCCTGCCAGGTCCTTCATAGTTAGTGATACCTCTTATTAATACAGCCTGGGGAATACTTTTTTCAGCAGTAACAATATTAAGCATCCAGTAAATCCCGTAAATTAAGTACATATATACAAAGCCTCCCTTGTTATACATAATCTTATTCCTGTGAGTCATTCCCCTGCTGGCATGGCATGCCTCATCTTCTTCTCCACGATAAGCTTCAACATCTGTTATCATATGCTTTCCGGTAATCCCTTCTTTCCCACTTACGCACAGGAATTTCCCAGGCAAGGTAGGAGCTACTTCAAGTACATCCCTTGAAAAATAATCTCTATTCAACCTGATGATCATATCAATTATCCCCGTTTTTCATACCAACATTTAAAAAACAAAAGTATAAAACCTTCAGGTATTAGCATACTATGGTTTTAGGCATATAAACCATATGTGATCTAATTTAATGTATATAATATTCTTTTTTATTAAAATATATTGTACTTTTGCACACCCGAAAATACAGGATATTAGGAAAATATAATAGTAAAGATTAAAACAAAAGGACGTGAATACCAATAGCTACAAGACCATTTCGGCGAATAAAGCAACGGTGAATAAGGAATGGCTACTCGTTGATGCTGAAGGTGAAATTTTAGGCCGTCTGGCATCAAAGGTTGCAAAGCTTATTCGCGGAAAACACAAGCCTGATTTTACTCCTCATGTTGATTGTGGTGACAATGTTGTTATTATCAATGCTGAGAAAGTAGTAATGACAGGAAGTAAATGGGATGATAAAGAGTACATACGATATTCCGGGTATCCTGGCGGACAAAAATCAGTTGTTGCCAGTGAGATGCTAAAGAAACATCCGGAAAGGGTGGTTGAAAACGCAGTAAGGGGTATGCTCCCAAGAAACAGGCTTGGAAGAGCTATTTTCAAGAATCTTTATGTATATGCCGGAGGCAACCACGAGCAGGAAGCACAGAAGCCAAAAAAAATTGAATTAGATAAAATTAAATAATAAATGGAAGTTATAAATACTATAGGAAGAAGAAAATCAGCCATAGCAAGAGTATATCTTTCTGAAGGTAAAGGACAGATTACTGTTAATAAAAAAGATTACGTGGAATATTTTCCGACCAAGACACTACAGTATATTATAATGCAGCCTCTTAATCTATTAAATGCTGCTGATAAATATGACATAAAGGTTAATCTTACCGGTGGTGGATCAAAAGGACAGGCCGAGGCTTTAAGGCTGGGAATATCAAGAGCTCTTATCAAAATAAACGAAGAGGACAAGCCTGCCCTGAAAGCCGAGGGATTCCTTACCAGGGACCCACGGCAGGTTGAAAGGAAAAAGCCGGGCCAGCCTAAGGCACGTAAGAGGTTCCAGTTCAGTAAACGTTAAAAACCATATAGATGCATGTTTAGTATCTAAATTGCATTGACTTCGTTGAACGAACTACTATGCAATTGATAATCAGAATGTAAACTTTAATATTGTAAAATGCCAAGAACAAATTTCAACGAATTACTCGATGCAGGTGTTCATTTCGGACATCTGAAAAGAAAATGGAATCCTGCTATGGCTCCTTATATATTTATGGAGCGTAACGGTATTCATATCATTGATCTTGAAAAATCAGAACAAAAGATTGAAGAAGCTGCATCAGCTATTAAGCAAATAGCAAAATCAGGAAAGAAGATTTTATTTGTAGCTACCAAGAAGCAGGCTAAGGATATCGTTGCCGAGAGGGTTAAGCAGGTAAATATGCCCTATGTTACTGAACGCTGGCCCGGCGGTATGCTTACCAATTTCCCCACAATACGTAAAGCGGTAAAAAAAATGTCAGCTATTGACAAGATGGCAACAGATGGCACTTTTGATAATCTTTCCAAGAGAGAAAAACTGCAGATTACACGCCAGCGTGCCAAACTTGAAAAAATGCTTGGTAGTATAGCTGACCTGACAAGGCTGCCCGCAGTCCTTTTCGTGGTAGATATAACAAAAGAATATATTGCTGTAAGGGAAGCAAAAAAACTGGCGATACCTGTGATAGCAATGGTAGATACCAACTCCGATCCCAATGCTGTTGATTTCCCCATACCTGCAAATGATGATGCTTCAAAATCTATATCACTTATAATTGATATTATCTGTAAAGCAATTGAAGAAGGACTTAATGAAAGGAAAACAGAGAAAGAAAAAGAATCAGATGGTAAAGAGAGGAAATCATCAAAGGATACAAAAGCTAGTGCTAAAAAAATCAGATCAGTGAAAATGGAAAAACCTAAAGAAGAAGATGAGGAGAAAGAAAAAAAAGAAAATGTGAGAGTTGATGAAGATGTGCATAAGGAAGAGGATAAGGACAAAGATAGAGTTATGAAAGAAAAACAAGCTAAGAAAGTGAAGGATTTGTCTGATGATGAGGATAATGAAAAATAATATTAACAATTAAAATAAAGAATGTAAAATGGCTTCAATAAGTGCTGCTGATGTAGCAAAATTGAGAAAGATGACCGGAGCAGGAATGATGGACTGCAAAAAGGCCCTGCAGGAAGCTGAAGGTGATTTTGACAAAGGAGTGGAAATAATCAGGAAAAAAGGACAGGCTGTAGCCAATAAACGAGCCGACAGGGAAGCAGGTGAAGGTGTTGTCCTCGCTCATACTACTGATGACGAAAAATTCGGTGCTCTTATTGTACTGAATTGTGAAACCGACTTTGTAGCTAAAAATGCCGACTTTGTAAAACTGGCACACGATATCCTTGACAAATCACTTGAGAATAAAGTCGAAAGTCTTGATGAACTTAAAGCTATTCAGCTCAATGGCGTAAAAATTGAAGATAAAGTGGTTGAACAGATAGGTATAATAGGAGAAAAACTTGAATTATCATATTATGCCTATGTCAGTGCTGAACATGTGCATTCATATATCCATCCCGGAAACAGGCTTGCCACTCTTGCCGGTTTTAATAAACCCGGGATAGACAATCAGGTGTATAAGGACGTGGCAATGCAGATTGCTGCCATGAACCCCCGGGCTGTTGATAAAGATGGTGTAAAACAGGAAGAAATTGACAGGGAACTTGAAATAGGTAAAGAGCAGGCAAAAAGGGAGGGTAAACCTGAAAACCTCCTTGAGAAAATAGCTATGGGTAAACTTGGTAAATTCTTTAAGGAAAATACATTGCTTAACCAGGAATTTGTGAAAGATAATAAACAAACCATTAAACAGTACCTTAATTCTGTTGACAAAGATCTAACTGTAACCGAATTTAAAAGGTATACATTAAATGATTAGTCTGTTAGGAAAATTCTTATTCAAAAACCCGTTAACCCAAGTGGCTGACGGGTTTTTTTAGACTCCCTCCGGGGAGTGTATCAAAAGCCAGTATTTGATATAGTCTACCCGATGATGTAATCCCTATATTGCTAATATTATGGTGTTTACCTTTCATCATATGGCTTTTAAAAGTCAAAAAACTATTATTTTTTGACTTTTGATATACCCCCCGGAGAACAGAGAAGACTGAGTTTAAGTAGAGCAGCTATAGTGTCATCTGAGTCAATAATAAACATGGTGGTTCAGGTTACGTCTAAAATTGTTATTTTTGAAAACTGTTATCTTAATTTATTTTACAAGTCCGTACAATCAACATTAAAAATGAAATACAAAAGAGTACTGCTAAAGCTCAGCGGTGAATCACTCCAGGGAAATGATAATCAAGGGATAGATCCCGGGCGATTAAGATATTATGCCAATCAGATTAAGGAACTAGTACATACAGAAATTGAAACAGGGATAGTTATAGGTGGCGGTAATATATTCAGGGGATTAAAAGGATCACATGATGGTTTTGACCGGCTCAAGGGTGACCAGATGGGAATGCTGGCTACTGTTATTAACAGCCTTGCCCTTGAAAGTGAACTACTTTCAATTGATTGTGATGCCAGGGTTTTTACATCCATAAGAATGGAGCCGGTAGGAGAACTGTATAACAGGGATAAAGTTGTAAAGAGCATGAAACAGGGAACCGTATGCCTCTTTTCCGGTGGCACAGGTAATCCCTTTTTTACTACTGACACCGCAGCAGCTCTGAGAGCTGTTGAGACCGGTTGTGATGCCCTGCTTAAGGGAACACGTGTTGATGGTGTATATTCAGATGACCCTGAGAAGTCGGAAAAAGCAGAGAAATTTGATTATATCTCTTTCAATGAGGTAATAGCAAGGCAACTTAAAGTAATGGACCAGACAGCCTTTACCATGTGTCGTGAAAATAATATGCCGATTATCGTATTTGATATGAATACCCCTGGTAATCTCCTGAAAGTTGTACAGGGTAAGAAAGTAGGAACATTAGTATCTGCAGGTTAAAATTTTGTTTTTACATATTTTTATTAAATTTGTTAACTGGCAAACAGGTTTAACCATAAATCTACCAGTATGAATGAAGAGATAGAAATCATAATGGAAGAAATCAGGGACAGGATGGAAGGTGCTATCGCACACCTTGAAACCGAACTGTCAAAACTAAGGGCCGGGAAAGCAACACCGGCACTCCTGGATGGTATTAAAGTCGATTATTACGGAGTTAATACACCACTTAACCAGGTTTCTAATATAAACACCCCTGATGCTAAATCAATAATTATTCAGCCATGGGAAAAAACAATGCTCGGTCCTATTGAAAAAGCTATTATGGCTGCCAATATAGGCCTGACACCCATGAATAACGGTGAGATAATAAGGATCAATGTGCCACCACTTACTGAAGAAAGAAGATCACAGCTGGTAAAAATGGTTAAAAATGAAGGTGAATCAGCCAGGATAAGTTTGCGAAACTCTCGTAAATGGGCTAATGATGAACTTAAGAAACTACTAAAAGAAGGACTGTCAGAAGATGCTGAAAAAAACTCTGAAGACCAGGTGCAGGAGCTTACCGATGATTTTTCCAAAAAAGTAGAAGAGATAATTGAGGCCAAGGAGACTGATATAATGACCGTTTGATACATCATACTATCACTGATACCTGAAAAAGTATAATATTTTATCCCCTTCCTATTCAACCTGCATAATTACAATCAGGTCAATATTTTATGCCACAACTAAACTTTCATGCCCTGATGAAAGGATGAAAAAAATACATACTTATAGGGTAAATCCAATAATAGCGGTCATATAAGTGAGAAATGAGAAAAGCATCTCAATAATATGTATAACAAAAAACATAAAGCCATGAAAAGATTTATCGATATTACAATGATCGCTTTGATCCTGTTCACTATTGTGTCACTCATAACAGCCAGTGCCGCTATTAATACTTTACCTGATGAGCAGGATCCGCAATCTTTTATTACTGTCAGGGGTAAAATAGTGGATGAGGAAACAGGTGACCCCCTGATATTTGCATCCATAGCCCTTAAAGGAACAAATGTTGCGACCGTGTCAAACCTCGACGGGGAGTTTATCCTGAAAATTGATGAGCAGGTCAGTGATCCCTATATAGAAGTTATGTATATAGGATATAAAAATAAGGAGATACCCCTTTCAAACCTTTCAAAAGGCGATAAAGAAAATCGCATCGAGATGACACAGGCAGCAATACCCATCCAGGAAGTTATAATAAAACCTGTAACCCCTGAAGAGATACTTGAGCTGGTAATTAGCAATCTGAAGGATAATTATGCTGAAGTACCTAATCTCATGACCGGTTTCTACCGTGAAACTATCAGGAAAAACAGGAACTATGTGTCTATTGCAGAGGCTGTTGTGGAAGTCTTTAAAGCTCCTTACAATAGTGATTTCCGCTTCGATGCATCCAAGATATATAAAGGGAGAAAAAATGTTGATATCGCAAAGATAGATACCGTACTTTTTCGCCTCCAGGGTGGACCTGTCACAACATTGCAGCTTGATATTGTAAAAAATAATTATGCAATATTAACCTATAATATTATGAAATCATATGAATATACTCTTGAAAATATCATAGTAATTGATGAAAAGCCGCATTATGTAATTGAATTTCATCAGCGCCCTAATGTTGAAATGCCCTTATTCCTCGGGAAACTATATGTCGAAATGGATAGGTACGCTCTGACTGAAGCAGAATTCAGTATAAATCTCGAAGACGAGGACCTGGCTTCTTCAATTTTTGTAAGGAAAAAACCCCTGGGTATGAAGGTAACACCGGAAATGGCCAGCTATAGAGTTAAATTCCGTGAACAAAATGGTAAATACTATTTTGCATACGCACGTGCCGAGGTAGAATTTAAATGTAACTGGAAAAGAAAACTCTTTAATAAGACATATACCACAATGTCTGAAATAGCCATTACTGACAGAACCGAAGAAGAAGTTGTAAAGTTTGCATCAAAGGAAAAAATAAGAAAAGGTGATATCTTTACTGAACAACTAAGTGCTTTTGCCGATCCTGATTTCTGGGGCGAGTACAATGTTATTGAACCCGACCAGAGTATAGAATCAGCAATAAGGAAGCTAAACCGTAAACTCAGGTGGAGCGACTTGTTTGATAAATAGTAAACGGTATATGGTAACCGATAGAGATATTATAAGGAGGATACGAAACGGGGATATCAATCAATTTGAAAACCTGTTTCATTCCTCCTATAATGCTCTGGTTAATTACGCAAGGACAATATTGAAAGATACTGATACATCTGAAGAAATAGTACAGGAATTATTTTATGTATTATGGCGGGACAGGAAGAAAATCATGATTAATAGCTCACTTAATGGCTATCTCTTCCGATCAGTATATAACAGGTGCATGCATTTTATTGACCATAAAAAGATAGTACTCAAACACGAAAATGAAATCAAGGGAAGTGAGCAAAAATCTTACCTTGACCCTGTTGATGAGATAAATTATACAGATCTGCACGAAAAGGTTGCCAGGATCATTGAAAAATTACCTGAACGATGTGCAAGAATATTTTGCATGAGCCGCTTTGAAGGATTGAAATATACAGAAATAGCAGAACAACTTTCAATATCTGTAAAAACTGTAGAGGCCAATATGGGCAAAGCATTAAAAGAATTCAGGAAAGAATTATCAGTTTAAAATGAAAACACGAAAAATAAATAACGAAAACATGGAAGATAAGGAAAGGATAATGTCTGATGATTTCCTTTCCGGACAAAACCAGTCTGTTCAAAAATACTGGAAGGAAATGGATGAAATAGGAAGAAGCAAAAAGGTTGATGTCGATAGAGCATGGAATAAACTCTATAACAGGCTCGAAGAAGATGAACTGATAAAGAAGAACAGTATCTTCCATAATACTGTTTTCAGAATTGCTGCCTCTGTAATATTGATAATCGGCCTTACATTTACCGGGCTATATCTTGGAACCGATGGCTTTATAAAAAGAAGTAAAAATATTGTCACCGCAGGTATAGAACAGAATAATATCAGGGTAACACTTCCTGATGGAAGCATTGTATTTCTTAACAGGAATTCAAGCATCGAATATCCCAAAAAATTTGACGGGCGGTCAAGAACAGTGCATCTAAGCGGTGAGGCATACTTTGATATTGAAAATGATGCAAACAGGCCGTTTACCGTTAATGCCGGCACGGCTAACATTACTGCTCTCGGAACATCATTCAATGTAAATACAGCAAATGACAGGGTCGAAGTATTTGTCACTTCCGGCACGGTTATGCTCAAGAGCAATGAAGGAAACCAGTCTGTAACACTGGAAAAGGGAGACCTGGGTTCTATACTGAATGAGTCTGCTTCAAAAACAGTTAATAACGATCCTAACTACCTTTCATGGAAAACAGATATATTAAGATTTGAAGGCGATAGTCTTGACAAAGTATTTTCCGATCTTAAGAGGGTTCATAATATCAATATTGAAATTGAAAATGATGAAATAAATAAACTGAGATTTACCTCTGTTTTTAATAATCAATCGTCTGATACAATTATACGCATTATTTGTACTACATTTAACCTTGAATATAACAAGGAAGGAAATTTATATTTCCTCTATATGAAATAAAGGTTAAAGCATTCAATGAATGTATTAACTTATGATAAATACACAACCTTGGCCAGACGGCTTGTTATAATTATTCTTATTATAACAGGTCCCTCAATTATCCGGGCCCAGGAAAATGTGCTGTATACAAACATTTCACTTAAGTTCACTAATACCAGTATATCAAATATCCTTAAATCGATAACCAGGGAAACTGGTTATTATTTCACTTATGACACCGATCTTATTGAGCCTGAAAGGCTCACTACCATATGGATAGAAAACCAACCGGTAAAGGATATCCTTGACACCATTTTTCATGATATGCTGCTTAAATATTCAATAATTGATAATCATATAATAATATACCAGTCACTAACTGAATTCACTCCTTTAATAAGGGAGGAAGGCAGGGAACCTGTTTATTATCTCTCAGGTATTATAACGGATGCTGCAAATGGCCAGCCCCTTCCTTATGCCACTATAGGGATTAAATCAAAGGGGAAAGGCACCATATCTAATTATGAAGGGGAGTTTAATCTTAACCTGACAAAAGATTTTATTGATGATACTCTGATTGTATCTTATCTTGGTTTTTATAATCGTAACATCCTGGTTAAGCATGCGATAAACAGCTATTTTAATATCTCCCTTACCAGGATGTATGTCCCTATCCCGGAAGTAATCATAAGAAACAGGGAGGCCAGGGAGCTGATCAGGAATGCAAAAGAAAAGATACCCGAGAACTATGGAAGGGCAGCTGCACAGATGACTGCTTTTTACCGTGAGTCAGTATCGAAAAGAAGTAAATTACTTCAGTATTCAGAAGCGGTGCTGGAATTATATAAAAGTCCTTATTCTGCAACCATATACAAAGACCAGGCTAGAATATATAAGAGCCGAAAAATAAATAACCTTGACCAGTCAGATACTCTTACTTTTAAACTGAGATCGGGGCTGGATGGGTGTCTTTTTCTCGATGGTGTGAAAAACACCTTTGATTTTTTAAAGGCAGAAAGTTTCGAAGATTATAATTACAGGATGACCGATATAATCAATATTGGTGATGAAGCTGCTTTTGTTATTGAGTTCGAGCAGAAAGAAGCGCTGAAGGATATAGCCCTGCCTGAAGGTTCAATATATATTAACACGAGCAATTATGGTATTCACGGAGTAGAATTTGAGATAAACAAAGATTATATTGATAAACTCGACCGGTCATTTATTCAGCAGCGAGCAAAAGGCTACAGTGTAAAAGTGCGGTCTGCAAAATATCGTATTAACTACCGATATATTAATAACCGCTACTACCTCAGTCATGTAAGGGGAGATCTTGAGTTTTATGCCAGGAAGAAGAACAGGTTGTTTGGAAGCACCTATAATATTTTCTTTGAAATGGTTATTACCGGTATTGATACTGTTAATGTGAGGCGTTTTGCCAGGGAAGAGCGTGCCCCTCTACATTCAATCTTTTCAGAAACGATAAAAAGCTATGATAGTGAATTCTGGGGAACTGATAATTTTGTCAGGCCCGAGGAAAGTATTAAGGAAGCATTATACCGTATAGATGCCCGCCTGGGTGAATACAGATCTAATAACTTTCAATGATCCTGTAAAGTTCACTAAGGTCAGGTGTAAGTATTATTTCAGTCCGCCTGTTCTTTCTCCTTGCTTCAGCCGTCTTATTATTATCAACAGGTAAATACTCACCCCGGCCCGATGCTGTCAGTCTTTCATGGTTAATTCCCGTACCATCAAGCAATACTCTCACAACGGTAGTTGCTCTTTTGACACTTAAGTCCCAATTATCCTGTATAGGTCCTCCTGAAGATATATAGGGTACGTCATCAGTATGACCTTCGATGGTAATCTGTATATCAGGATTATTCTTTAATACTGCAGCAAGCTTTTTCAGTGCATTGCGACCATTAGCATCAATATTATAGCTTCCTGTTCTGAATAATAATTTTTCCTCCAGTGATACATAGACCATCCCATTTCTCATTGATACAGTCAGTCCATCACCTTCAAACCCATAAAGAGCATCCGACACTTTTCTCTTTAGCTCTTTAACCACCCTGGTTTGTTTTTCCAGTATCTGCTCCAGTTCTGTAAGCCTTGCATTTCTCTGTTCCAGCTCATATGATAACTCATCCAGGGCAGCTCTTTTGGCTTCCATATTCATTTCCAGCTGCTTCATCAGATTCTCCTTGCTTTGAAGATTTTCCTGCGCTTCCTGGAGTTCCCTCAATAAACGCTTGGTCTCGGCAACATTACCTCTTATAAGATCTTCCTGGGCTTTCTGCAACTCTGTATACCTGTTGTTAAGATCACTGTATTTAACTCTGACCTGGTCTACCTCTCCCTGGAGATTTTCTTTTTCACCTTCCATACCTGCCAGCTCTTCTTCAAGTTCCTGTAATCTTGCAGCCATCTCCCTGTTCCTCATCGAAAGATCCAGATTATCTGTTTTATAATTATCCCTCTCATTCATATACTGAACACTCTTATCATGTAGGTTATTGTACCTTCCTCCCGGGACACATGACATAAAACTAAAAATAGCTATAAGACAAATTATTAGAGGTGTTTTCATATTATACATGACCGGTATTTAAAAATTACGTTAATTAAATGCATAATGATATGACATAATATTAATGACAAAAATAACAAATTCCATGTTCCTACGAACAAACCTAATAGTAATAATATTTATATCTTTGTATCACACCGGTTAACTTTAGACCCAAGGTATGTACGATCTGCTTAACACAATTTCTTCACCTGATGATCTGAAAAAGCTTAAACCTGAAGACTTAATTGTTTTAAGCAATGAATTAAGGCAGTTCATTATTGATGTGGTTAGTTGTAACCCCGGGCATCTTGGTGCCAGCCTGGGTGTTGTTGAGCTGACTATTGCCCTTCATTATGTTTATAATACACCCTAT
>DOZA01000086.1 GCA_003518245.1 Bacteroidales bacterium
TCAACAATTCAACAATTCAACAATAATATAATGAAACTCTTATATTTTATTCTTGCAACAACTTTAATTCTGGTATTAGTATCCTGTACTGATAAAAATGAATCCGGGTTACCGGTTTATGACCTGGTTGGATTATCTGATCCTGAGACAGTCCTTTTGTCGTCGGTCTGTGATGATATAGAATATGTACCACTGGAAACAGGTAATGAGATTTTGGGTAATATAAGCGGTATAAGGTACTCCGCCGGCAGCTATGCAATTCAATCGGGCAGTTCAATTTCTGTATTTGATAATAGGGGTAAGCTGTTATATATTCTGGACAAGCAAGGCAGAGGTCCTGGTGAATACGCTTATGCAAGTGTATTTGATATTAACGGGACAGGTGAAATACTGGTATATGACAGTGCCAAGGACAGGTTACTTTTCTATAATTCCACCGGTGAAGTCATCAGGGAAATAAAGAACCTGGAGGGCACCAGTGGCATACGATTGTCCGGTGATGACAAAATCTTTTTAACCGGTCCCATATACACTGGTACTAATAAGATCAGTGAGGCTGTGATTAACCTCGATGGAGATACTTTAATGGCAATACCAAACAAATTCCTCTTTCAACCATCCATTTTGGTAATGTTCAGGTTTGAGTGTGTAACTTATACCAGGGGTGATAAGCTGTTCTACCATGAGGCGATGGATGATACTATATATTGGGTTGACAATAATATGGTAATATCGCCATATGCAGTTTTAAATACAGGGGACATGAGGTTTACACCAGAAAAAAGAAGTAATGTGTCCCTGACCGAACCTCTTGATGCAGTAGTTGTTAGTGATATTATTGAAACAGAAAATCATTTTCTTGTTGAGTGCAAGGGGAATGAAAATCTGGTTGATAAGAATACCGACTCAATCATAGTTGTCAGAGATAAGGGTTTTTTGAATAACCTTGACGGAGGTAGGCCTTTTTCCCCTGATCTGCTGGTTGATGATAAGTACCTTGTGCAGGTGGTCGATGCTTTTGAGTTTAATCTGTGGTTGGAAAGTGATCATTTTAAGAATTTCGGTGATGATCCGGAGAAAAAGGATGAATTTCGTGCACTGGCCGAAAGGTTGACAGAGAATGATAATCCGGTGCTTGTGAGGTGCAGGGTTAAATGAAGAATGATGAATATCGAACCTAGTCCCGATTTGTCGGGACTAGTTCGCGAGTCCCGAATCTTTGATTCGAGGATCCTCGAAAAGCTTTAGCTTTTTCGGGACGGAATGTGATTGTGGCTGGTGGGAGCGAGCAATATCGATTAACGAATGAAGAAAATTTATGATTTATGATGGCTTTTTATACTAATAACCACATACTGACAATCGGCCTGGTAATAGTTTTTTGTGTATTATCATCCTGCAACAATTCTGAGCAGGAAGGAGTTATTAAGATTAATGCTGATAAAAAGATCACAAAAACGCTGGATGATTATATATCGCATATCGAAATAATACCCCTGGAAACAAACGAAGAGGCTTTGCTGCAGAATTACTGGAAGGTTATCTGAATAATGAGTTGCCCGATGCCGCAGAAACAGGATCAAGATTACCTGAGGTATTGAACTGGGATTCCGGCAAACTATTAATTCCCGTTTGAAAATCCTGGACTTGAATATTGCATGGTATCATATGTGATACTCTTGAAGCAGAATTAGCTGATTATTGCTTGCTTATGTATCCCGGTATCATATATGATATAATTTTATTGGTTTTTTGTAGAATTTATACTAATTTTGCTAAAAAGAATCATATATGATACCATACTATATTTATTGAGATATGACAACCGATGAGATTATAAAAATGATCAAAGAAAGAAAGAATCTTCTTGGAATTAACCAGGAATATCT
Organism: Bacteroidales bacterium; assembly: GCA_003518245.1. GTDB lineage: Bacteria > Bacteroidota > Bacteroidia > Bacteroidales > VadinHA17 > UBA9300. Next base: position 1,890 of record DOZA01000086.1, read on the forward strand.
TGCAGAACTTTCCGAGGTAGGACTTGCAACTTTAAAGCGCTTTGAAAGCGGTAGAGGAAATATAACCCTAAACAATTTACTGAAGATTGCAGATGTTTTGGGATTGGAGATCAAACTTGAACTTAAGAAGACTAACAAATGAGAAAAGGCGCAGTATACAGTAAAAATGTTTTGGCAGGGATATTAACTGAGAAAGATAGTGGTGAATATGTTTTTACATATGAAAATGAATATTTCTATGATATAACAAAGCCGGGGATTAGCTTAACTCTACCCAAAAATCAACAAGAATATACCTCGAAGCATTTATTCCCTTTTTTCTTCAATATGATTTCTGAAGGAGCAAACAGGGCTGTTCAATCAAAACAATTAAAGATTGATGAAAATGACTTTTTTGGTTTGTTATTAGCTACTGCACAGTATGATACTATTGGTGCCATAACTGTCAGGGAAATAACTTAAGGGATAATATTATGGATATAAAAAACTGTCCGGGATTATTGCTCGAAGGCTTTTCAGGATATAGCCCCCTATTCATACGCAGAATGTTTGAAGGACGTAAGGTTAGTCATATCCTGCCTTATAATGCTCCGGAAATGGATGAAGAAGACCAGAAGAAATTCATGCAAAACAGAAAAAGAATTTCAATATCCGGTGTACAGGAGAAATATTCAGTATTAATTGAGAAAAATAATCTCCGATTAACCAGGGAGAATGAGCAGGGTAGGTATATTCTTAAACCAAAACCCCATGGATTGCATAAAACGGCTATGGTACCGGCTAATGAACATTTAACCATGCAGATTGCCAGCCAGGTCTACAACATCAGGACAGCAGAAAACGGTTTGATTTTTTTTAAAAACGGTGAGGCAGCATATATTACCAAACGTTTTGATGTAAGTGATTCAGGCAGCAAAACAGCAATGGAGGGTTTTGCATCTCTTGCCGGAAAAACTGAAGAAAATGCCGGTAAGAACTTCAAATATGATTATTCATACGAGGGGATAGCTGAACTAATAAAAGAACATGTAGGGCCATGGAAAATTGAAATGGAGAAGTTTTATAATCTGGTGGTTTTTAACTTCTTATTTTCAAACGGGGATGCTCACCTGAAGAATTTCTCATTGCTTGAAACCAGACATGGAGATTATGTCCTGAGTCCGGCTTATGATCTGATAAATACGGGAATCCATGTTGAAGAAGAAGGTTACTTCACTTTGGATAATGAATTATTCCAGGAATGGAATTGGTCGGATTGCAGAGTTAACAACAGCCAGCATCACCCGTGCAAGGAAGATTTTATTATTTTCGGAAAAGAAATAGGCTTAAGCGAAAAAAGAATAAATAAGCTAATTGAACCATTTCTTATCAGGCAAAGAAATGTTGAAGCACTTGTTCAAAATTCCTTTCTTGATAATGATTCCAAATCACAATACCTCACAAATTATTATGATAGATTGAATATGTTAAATAAATTATAAAGGAAGGACGCATCAGAATGAAAATTACAGATTTAAGAATTTCTCAATTTTTCTGATTTTGGTTCTCAGATTTTTGTTTTTTTTAGCTTCGTTAGTATCAGTA
>DOZA01000401.1 GCA_003518245.1 Bacteroidales bacterium
CAGGGAATTTGAAGCATCCCTTATTCCCATACTTATATTATTACTGTTTTTAATGTATGCTATAAAGCTACTTCCCTCATTTATTTTTACACGCCTGTTTGGATTAAGAAAAGCACTGTCAGGGGGAGTATTGCTCTCCACCAGGCTAAGTCTTATTATAGCTGCTTCTGCTATAGGCCTCGAACTTGGAGTTATTACTCCCGGGATTAATTCAATATTTATAATTATGGCTGTCATATCCTGCATCATGTCACCAATGTTATATAATATCTTAAATATCAGTATTGAGACACCACCTGACAGGACCATAATTGTGGGAGGCAGCAGCAAAGGGGTATTGCTTGCCCGCCGCCTGAAAATGCATGAAAAGACTTCACTGATTATTGAAAATGATATGGAAAGATACAAAGACCTCCTTTCAAAAGGGTTTAACTTAATTCTTTCTGATGGCCTTGATCCGGGTACTTATAAGAAAATAAATATCGACCCCTGTAACTGGATTTTCGTTGATTCGGGTTCAGATGATACTAATATTAAGATCTGTAATATGCTTAGCAAAGAGCTGAATCATGAAAGAGTAATTTCAGTAGCCAACTACCTCAGCCTGGAGCGTAAATTCAAGAAACTTGATATTGTAACGGTTGACACTACAAGGGTTATCGCTACAACAGTAGAAAATCTTATTGTCAGGCCAACAACGTATCATACCCTTGTTGACAGCTTCGAAAACTTCAGTATTGAAGAAATAATGATCACCAGGCCTGAAATGGATGGAGAGCAGTTAAAGAATATCTTATTCCATAAAGATGCCATACTGATAATGGTAAAAAGAGACAATACCCTCTTTGTACCCAAGGGTGAAACCTACCTGAGAAAAGGTGACATACTGAATATCCTGGGTACAGGTACTGCCCTTGGCCTTGCCCGGCAAACGTTTACATCTTAAGTGATCAACGATATTAATACTCAAATAATCCAATATTCCATTCAAAACTTTTACAACCTTTACTATACCTTTGCGTCACTCAAGTGTAAGCTTATGGATAACACCGTAAATAATACAGGACGAATAATAAAACAGTGTACAGAGGGAGATATTAAAGCCCAGTTCATACTATACAAGATGTACTCAAAGGCAATGTATAATATTGCTATAAGAATATTAAACAATAAGATGGATACTGAAGACATATTACAGGAATCATTCATCACCGCTTTCGGAAGGCTTGGTGAACTTAATAGTGAAAAAGCCCTGGGCAGCTGGCTCAAGAGAATAGTGATAAATAACTGCATCTCACATATACGTAGTAACAGGATAAATTTTGAGGATATAGAGGATTATAAATTTGAAAGTGGTGATGATTATTATGAAATTGACGATTCTGTAGATCCTACAATTATCCATAAAGCGATTAAAGAATTACCTGACGGCTGCAGGACAGTGCTTGTATTACATTCACTTGAAAACTATAAACATCGTGAGATAGCCGAAATGCTTGAAATAAGTGAATCAACAAGCAAAACACAGTACAGGAGAGCCCTTATATTATTAAATAAGAAGCTAAAACATAAAATATATGTCAACTGATCTTGAAAAATATCTGAAGGAGAACAGGAAGAAACTCGATGTTGAAACGCCTGATGATAAGTCTATCTGGGAGAGTATACGCATCAATATTAAAAATGACAGGAGCATAGATCAACAGGACAGGGGAAAAATTATTCTTATGCGTTTAAGAAATATCGCTGCAATAGTTCTTATAGCACTGCTGGCCGGCTATGTGATAAGTGATATTGTAACTGATCTGACTCTTAACAGGAGAATAACACTTGCCCGTATTGACGGCCAGCTGGGCGCAAAGGAAAAAGAATATATAAAGCTTATCAGGTATAAAAAACAGGAAATAGGTTCATTCGAAGAGATAGATAATATAATAATAAAGGAATTACTGGAAGAAGTTGACAATCTTGATACAATCTATAATACTGTAATGGATGACATGAATAAAAATGGCTATAATGAAAAAATGGTAAATACAATATTCGACACTTATGAGAAAAAAATACGAATTCTCGAACTAATAATAATGGAAACTAATAAACCCGAAAATAATGAAACCGATAAGAAGATTGCATTATAGTATTATCCTGATTAGTACCTTTTTCCTGGCAACAGGATTGACACATGGACAGGATTATGAAAAAACATTTAAATGGTCTTTCGATGCAAATAATGATGTGCAGGTTTTTCTTGGCAATTATGACAGCGACCTGGAGATAAGAACATGGGATAAACAGGAGATTGAGCTTCATATGATTATTGATGCTGAAATAAGGAAAGAGGAAGATGCACGCAAGATTGATGATTACATAACAGGTATGGAGTTCGAAAACTCACCTGAAACGATAAGGCTGGATACCAGGTTCTGGAAAAGTATCACAAGCATCATGGGATTCACAACCATGAAACTTAAGAATAATGAAAGTGTCAGGATAAAACGATTCAATATGGAATGTAAGCTCTGGATCCCTGAAAATGCCAGTCTTGAACTTAGTTCCAAATATTCGGAAATAAATATGGAAGATATAGGCGGAGAGCTTGAGATGGACCTTTATAATGATGACCTTTTTGCCGGATCGGTTGGTGGCAAGGCTACAATAAAAGCCAAGTACAGTGAGATGAACTTTACAAGTATGAAAAATATCATTGCTGATCTGTACAGCTGCGAATTAGAGACCGCTGATGCCGGTGATATAAAAATAACCACTAAATATTCAGATATACAGCCCGGTGATGTTGGAATACTCAATATTGAAAGTTATGAAGACGACCTGATTTTTGGTAATTGCGGCGATATCAGATTTATTGCAAAATACAGTGATCTGGAAGCCGGGAGAGCAGGGAAACTTGTTGCCAAGACCTATGAAGGTGAGCTTAAAATAGAGGAAATAACCGATGGAAGGATAGAATCTAAATATACTGATTACCAGATAAACAAAGCTGGTATAATAAATATAATCTCCTTCTACGAGGGAGGCCTTGAATCAGAGAAGCTCATATCTCTTGATATTCAAGAAACAAAATATGCAAAGTATTCATTTGAAGAACTTGATAATGAGCTTAATATTGTTAGTGCTTATGAAGATGAAATATCTGTTGGCAGGCTGGGTACCGGATTAAAGAAACTTAATATAGACGGCAGATATCTGGATATTGAGCTGGGCCTTGCTTTCAACTATGACTGCAGGCTGAAAGCCAGTATAAAATACCCTGATCTTAATATTGATGATGATATTTTCAAAACAAAAATACATATCAAAGAGGGCAGCGATCTTGAATATGAAGGGATAAAAGGGACAGAAAAAGAAGGAATGCCTGAATTTATAATATCAGGCTACGAGGTTAACCTCAGCATCAGTGAGTACTAGTGATTGTTGAACCGGGTATTTTATCGCAACAAACTCACCCTGCCCGGTTTAACCCTTTAACGATTCAACAGTTCAACCGTAAGTATATATCCCTTCCCTTTAAGTGTTTTTATCTGAACAGAAGGATCTTCTGAAAAATATTTCCGAATCTTACGGATATAAACATCCAGGTTGCGTGAATTGAAGAAGGAATCATCTCCCCAGACAGCCATCAGTAGATCTTTCCTGTTAACAATAGTCTCCTTATTTGCTACAAGGACAGACAGTATTTCGGTGTCACGGTTTGTAAGTTTAAGTATCCGTGATTTACAATGCATTTCATACTTCGACGGAAAGAAGGTATAGACTCCAAGATTTATCCCTGCCATGTCTGGTTTATTATTAACCGTTCCATTAGTTATCTTCAGCTGGTTTTCAATACGTGCTACAAGTTCCTCAAGGCTGAAAGGCTTCCTTATATAATCTGTACCACCTGAATCAAAACCTTTCAGAACATCCATTGTTTCGCTTTTCGCCGTAAGGAATATAAGTGGCATCGCCGGGTACAGACCCTTGATATTCCTGGCAAGGGTATAACCGTCAACATTGGGCAGCATTATATCAACAACACAAATATCAGGCTTGTATTTTTCAAGTATATGTATTACCCCTCCCCCCTCTTTTAGCCAGTAAATATCATATCCTTCTTTTTCAAGTGTATCCCTGACTATCTTGCCAAGGAATTCTTCATCTTCAATATATAATATTCGTGTTTTCAATGCTTCTCAAACGGTATCTTTATTGTAAAAGTACAACCTGGATCATTATTCTTAATTTCTATGCTTCCCTGATGCATTTTCACTATAAGCTGTGCAAAACTTAAACCGAGTCCATATCCTTTAACATTATGCAAATCCCTGCTGGGCACCCTGAAAAATTTATCGAATACCCTCTGCCTGTATTCCTCGGGTATCCCGGGGCCATTATCAGTTACTCTTATAATCGTGTATTTCTCATCTGCCGATAATGTTATCTTTATTTCAGGATTACCATTACCATATTTAAGGCTATTATCCAAAAGGTTAATAATAACACCCTGGAGGTATAAAGGATCACTCCTGATAATCATTTCACCAGGATGATCATAACTGATTCTTGCCTGTACCGCTTCAATACGTGCTTGTAATGATTTTACAGCATCATCAATAAGGTTAACTATGTTTACATCTTCAAACCGTAATATCTCATAATCTTCCTCTATTATGGAATGATCAAGCACTTTTGAGATTAGAAGTTCCAGCCTTTTTATCTCTTTGCCTGCCATCTCAAGATACTCTGATGTTTTCCCGTTTTTATATCCTTCTGAATCATATTTCTTTAATGCTTCTATTGCAATCTTAACTGTTGATACCGGCGTTTTCAATTCATGTGATATATTGCTAATAAAATTATTACGCATATCATTCAGTCTTATCTGTTTTCTTATACTGTAATATGCAAGCAGAAAAGCAAGTGAACTGACCAGAACCATAATAAATGAAAAGATGATCTGAGGCAATATCTCTCTCATCAGTAATGAATTTGACTTTTTTATTACTACTGGTGGTAAGGAACCTGTCCAGTCTTTCATTATAATAGCCCTGTGATTTACAGTAATGCTGTCTGATTCAGCCCATACAGGTTTTATATTCAGCCTGTTTTGCTGTAAACGCTTTTTATAATCACGTATGAATATCATAGAATCAGGACCTTTACCTATTGCTGCAATCAAACCGTTTTTATGTGAAATGGTGTCAGCTGACTTCTCAATTATCAATCTAAGACTTCTCAGGAGAATACTATCTCTGGTATTTGCAATTTCCATTTGTGAATCATTTCCAACTGAATCTATATTTTCGCTTATTCTTAACCTGAAAATTTTATCACTCTTTGTCCCGAGACTGTCACTGTTTATTATGGTGGTAAATAATGTTTTTGAATCAGTCTTTATTATTTGTCCTGTATGGTTTCTGTTACCGTAGAATACTCTGTTTTCACCGAGGCTGGGTTCTATAAGGTATTCAATTAATAATGAATCGACAGCATCATTGTAAGATTCTTTATAATATCCGTAAAGTTCTTTCGTGAGATTAGACTTTTCTTTTTGGTACTGACTCCTCACCCAGTACAGGGAAAACCCGATAATCATTATCTCACTGATAATCATCAACAGGGCAATCCACTTATTTCTACCACTTAACTTCATGTTGTTTCACTAACAAAGATAAGATGTGGCAGTATACAATCATCAGCTATTAACCTTAATTAACTTTAATTTGCAGAGTCTTAACCTTATCTCTTGTATTAAGTTGTTATTTTTACTCATCATTTTAAACATCCTCAGATGAAAAAACAAGTAATTACCCTAGCTTTAATACTGATTTTCAATATCGTTTCCTTTGGCCAGCAATCACTTACCGGCTCTGTTATTTATGAAGAAACCACCCGGCTGGATATTAAAATTGATGGAGAAATGGCTACTATGATAAAAGATCTGCCAAAAGAAAAAAAATCAGAAAAAATACTCTGGTTCAGCCCCCATGCAAGCCTCTATGATAAATATATAAAAGAGGATGAAAGCGCTGCTAATAGTGGTTACTGGGTTTCTGAAAATAATATGAAAATAGTTATTTCAGAGCCGGTTAACACGGTATTTGTTGACCTGAAAAAGAAGAAGATGATTGAACAAAAGGAGTTTATGACCCGTATGTTCCTGATAACGGGTGATCTGCCTGAGAAAGAATGGAAAATTACCGGTCATCAGGAAATGATACTTGATCATCAATGTATTGAAGCAACACATACTGATACAAGCGGTATGGTAACCTGTGTATGGTTCACACCATCAATTGATATTCCTGCAGGCCCCGGTGAATATTGTAATCTGCCCGGACTGGTAATGAAAGTGGATATTGATAATGGCAAACGCATATTTGAAGCCAGAAAAATCAGTTTCGATAACCCGGGTCAGGATGTTTTCAAGAAACCGGGTAAAGGGAAAAAAGTATCGCGCGAAGAATTTGATACAATTGTCGCCGAAAAGTTGAAAGAGATGGGGGTTGAGAAAGGTAATGCCAAAAGTGGCACCGTTGTAATCAAAATCAGGAAGTAAAAATATGCGGACAGTAATAGCATTTATATTTTTCCTCATCCCTTCTTACCTGCTGGCACAGGTGAATAGTCTTTCCGGTGAAATACTGGATGAGAATGCCGGGCCAATGCCATCTGCAACAGCCATTTTACTCAATCCTTCCGATTCAACATTACAGTATTTTGGTGTAACTAATGCTGCAGGCATGTTTGAAATTAGAAATATTAAAAACGGAAAGTATCTACTTCAACTGGCATTTATCGGTTATAAGACCATCTATAAAAATATCTCGTTCCCCGGTGAAAATACAGGTGATATAGGTTCAATTATTATGATACCTACACCTGTTGCCCTGGACGAAGTTACCGTTACCGGTGAAAGGATACCCCTTAAGATCAAGAGTGATACAATTGAATATGATGCAAAAGCATTCAAGGTAGCCCCGGATGGGGTGGTTGAAGATTTGCTCAAAAAATTACCCGGTTTGGAGATCGACCGTGCAGGAAATATAAAGGCCCTTGGTGAAGATATACGCAATGTGCTGATTGATGGAAAAGAATTCTTCGGGAACGATCCTAAAGTAGCAACCAAGAACCTCCCGGCTGATGTAGTTGATAAGGTACAATTATATAATAAAAAATCAGAGGAGGCAGAGTTTACAGGGATAGATGATGGGACACGCAATCAGACTCTTAACCTTAAGCTTGATGAGAACAAGAAAAAAGGTGTTTTCGGTGAGCTTATGTCAGGTGGCGGTACCGGCAAACATTACCAGTCCAATGGTAAGGTTTATCGCTTTGATGAAAAAACACAGCTGGCAGCACTCGGTATGTTTAATAACGTTAACAGGTATGGTTTCTCTGTTGGTGATTATCTGAGTTTCTCGGGAGGCCTTTCAGCTTTCGGGGGAAAGATTATTATAGGAGAAGCAGGGATCCCGGTTAATTTTGGCGAGACAGTAAAAGGATATTCAACATCAGGAGCTGCAGGGCTAAATTTCTCATACTCACCGAAGAAAAACCAGCGCTTCTTCATAAGCTACCTGGGTAACGGATCTAAAAAAGAGCTTACACAAACAAGCAAGAACACAAACTACAGGGAGGAGGGATCCTTTAACCTGGATGAAAGAACAGAGCAGGTACAACGTGACACATCACACAGGTTTAATTTCGGTGCCCGGTATCTTTTTAACGAAACCAATAATATAATCATAAATGGTAACGTGTCGTATAACACAGGCTTTATACCTCTCTCCTCTTATACCTCATCCTTCATTAATGATTATATTATTAATGACCAGACAAGGGAAAGTGAAGATGTTTCTGACAGGTTATCAGGTAATATAAGCACTACATATCTGAAAAAAATTAAAGAAGGGAAATCTGATCTTAAGATATGGGCTAACGGTTCATTGTCAAACATTACATCAGAAACAGGATTCGAGAACATTACTAATTATTACAACCCTGTGATAACCGAGATTACCAGCCAGTTCCAGGACAACAGTATGAAGTCACAAAACCTTTCAGCTGGCATGGTCTTTACCCGGAGGATTACTTTAAAAACATACCTTGATGTAATCTTTGAAGGAGGATATGATAACCAGGACCTTGAAAGAGAACAGGGTAATACCTTAAACGGTTATTCCATAATCGACAGCCTGAGTCCTGATTTCATGAAAAGAGGTAAATATTTTAAACCCGGCCTATCGATCAGGAGAAACACAGAAAAAACAAATTTGACACTGGCACTTGAATATAATACCGGTAAGTACAGTACCTCCTTGTGGGAGAATGCAGAGAATGAAAAAGAATATAATCTGATTCAGCCACGGTTTTCATTTGAATACAGCTATGGCTCGGGCCGAAGGATAATGGTAGGCTACCGTAGTTACGTAACAACACCAACAGTAAACCAGATGTTGCCTGTTGTGAATAATTTCAATAGCCTGTCACTGTTTTACGGTAATCCTGATTTAAAACCGGAAATTATTCACAGGTTGAGTTCTCACTGGTGGATCTTCGACCAGTTTTCATTTACCAGCTTCCTGGCAGCAGCAAGCATCAGGTATACAACCAACAAAATAAACTATTCAAGAATAATAAATGATCAACTGGTACAGGTAGTCAGACTGGTCAATGTTGAATCCGATTTTATGGCCAATGCAAATATTGACTTTTCCACACCCATCAGGGCACTGGGAATAAAAACAAATATTAATATTGACGAGACCTATAATAATGGGATCAATCTTGTTGACGGCTACTATAATGATATCACCACCTTTAACCACAGGTTATCCGTTGATTTCGAAAACAGAAAAAAGGAAAAATGGGATATAGGTACAGGTATAGGGCTGACCCTTACCGATGCCAGGTATTCAATACAACAATCACTCAATAATGTATATTTTGATATTTCCTGGTTTGGTGCAGTAAGATGGACACCAAATGATGATTTTAATTTTAACCTGAGTGCCGATATTACAAACTATACAGCCAGGAGTTTTGAAGAATCACAAGTTGTGCCGCTGCTGGGAGCAGAGATAAGTTATTTCTTCATGCAGAATAACAGGGCTGCCCTTACCCTTTCGGGTTTTGACCTGCTGAACAGGAATACTGGAATAGACCGCATAAGCGAGCTTAACTACCTGCGTGAAACCAGGTCAAATATTATTGGCCGCTATATAATGCTGTCGTTTAAATACCGCCTGAACAAGTTTGGCAGCAAAGACGGTGGAATAAACGTGGATATTAAGAAACGATAACATACCCTTATCTTTGACTGGTTAAAAAAGGAAAGATCAGATTTATCGGATTATCAGAAGTGTCTGCATCAACCCTGGGACAGGTCAGTCAAAGTACTTTCTATAGCTGCACTCCAGAATAATCCTAATTCTTCTGTCAATAGCCTTGATCCCGCTTATCAACAGATGTTCAGCAGTTAATGATAATACTATTAACATTGAGTATTCTGTGTCAATGGATAATCCTAATACACACTATTTCCATGTCAGGATGCTGGTTAATGAATTGTCCGGAGATAATGCTGAACTCAAGTTACCAAACTGGACTCCCGGTTATTACTGGATAATGGATTATGCAAAACATATTGCATCATTCAAAGCTAAGGATAAAGATGGAAAACCACTTGAATGGGAAAAAACCAATAAGAATACATGGAAAATATATAAGCCCGGATTAAAAGATATTGTAATAGAATATGATGTATATTCATACAACCTGTCTGTAGCCGATCCATATCTTGATTATGGCAGAGCCTTTATTTCACCAACAGGAGTTTTTATGCACCTTGCCGGACAGCTTGATCTGCCATCTACCGTTAAAATTATCCCTTATAAGGAATGGGAATCTGTTTGTACAGGACTTAATCCTGCTGATGATTCGGGAAATGTCTTTCATGCACCAAATTTTGATGTCCTTTATGACAGCCCGATACTTGCAGGCAACTTGGAAATAATTCAATTTGAGATAGATACTATTCCATATTATGTTGCAGTTGAAAAACCAGGCAATACATACCTGGGAAATGCCATAAGGGCATATGAGCGTGTCCCCGGCAGTAAGTATCAGTCTGCAACTGAATCAAGTTTTGATACATGGATTAATTTTTTTAACAGAAGCAGTAATAGTGCAAATGCTACAATATCATATTATGATAAAGGCTGTGCTCTAGGGATGCTGATCGACCTGGCAATCAGGTAAAGCCGAGATTTTATAACTTACCGATTAAAGAGTGTCGGTAATAATACTTATATTCCTTTTTACTTTTTCCTTGAACATTATTCCTCAATAAAGTATCCTTCTCTTGATAGCAGGTGATCAAGGTTTGCAACACCATATACCACTATAGCCGTAACCACAGCCGTATGCTCCTGGTATTCAGGTATACTCTTATTATACAGGTCTCTTTCAGTATGCCATATCTCCCTATAGCTAAAATCATATCCCTTGGGGTCGGCAGTACCGAAGCTCAGTGTTGGTACACCGGCAACTGCAAATGGCCCGCTATCTGTACCCCATGGTTTTTCTGGTCTTTTCCGGGCTGTATAATCCCTTATCTCGAACGGGAAATCGGGGTTTATATCATTCAGTGGTCTGCATATCTTTTCAAAATCATCGCGCATGGCCTCAGTAACACTTATGCTGTTTGCAACAGTAGGTCCGCCATCCCTGTTAAACATATTGGAAACCCTGTCCAGTTTATCAGTATTTTCTTCAACCCAGTGGCTGGACCCCAGCAGTCCGAATTCTTCTGCAGCCCACATACAAACCAGTATGGTTCTTTTTGGTTTACCGCCTGCCTTCATAATAAGCCTTGCTGCTTCCATGGCAGGTGTCATACCTGAGCCGTCATCAACACCACCGGTGCCCACATCATAAGCATCAAGATGGCCTCCCATTATAACATATTCGTCAGGATACCTGGTCCCCGGTATGATACCTATCACATTATGGTATTTTACAGGTCCCGGCTTCCAGTGGTTCCTTATATCAAACTCAAGCTGGAAATACCTTCGCTCCTTAACCATTTGTTCAATTATTTTATACTGGTGCTCATCCAGCTTAATATCAGGCACCTTCGGCAGGTTATCAAAAGTAAGTGTCCCACTGTTTATATTTTTCCTGTCATACAGGGCTCTGATAGGCACGGGTGATGCCTGTATAATACCCAGTATCCCCGCTTCAACCATTGCCTTATAAAAAAGTGCAGGCTCTTCTTTCATGGGGATCAATTCTTCCTGTTCATCTTCAGGCTTTTCCCTGTTAGCTATCCTTATCTCCCTGTTTTTTTCTGCTATTTCCCTGTTGTCTTCAATAACACTTGTTCTTACCGAGTCGCCCCGCTCTGAATAATCAACAGGCCAGCCTGTATTCATTCCTGATATTAACACCCATGCCCCGTTTAATTTCCCTTTCATTCTTTCAAATTCAGCACGTGTTTTTGGTTCAATAAGCACATGCCCTCTCTGCACCCCTTTAGTTCCGGCAGTATGTGAAGGGGTTGCAAAATGAAGGACCATACCTTTTTCACCCAGCATGCGACCAAACCAGGGCCCACGGTTAAATCCTACAGGCACCTCACCTACTTCATCCATTTCAACCTGCATACCCCATTCGCGGAATTTTGAAGCACACCATTCAGCCGCATTCTCATAGGCATCAGAACCTACAAGGCGTCCTCCAAAACGGTTACACAGAATATCCAGGTGATCCATTGACTGGTTATCGGTTGTACCAATCTCTATTATTTTATCAATAACTTTCCTGTCCTGGGCAGTGGAAACAGAAAATAATACCATCATTGGTGCTAAAAGAAGAAAAAGAATAATTCGTTTCATATTTTTAATTTTATACTGTAAAAACTATTTACCGGCGATTGGCGGCAAGTTAATTAAAACGACATTATAATCAGCTTTTAATTATATGTTAAAAAAAAGAATGATTAAATTTCCCTGGCAACTATGAGAAAAGCAAATTGGAGCGATAAGGAGCTTTATGCTGACATCTTCACAGAAGTTTTTGCAGGAAATACGGGTACTACATGGGAATTAAGAAAGAATATCCGTCAGGAAAAAGCCCTGAGAAGGATGGCTATGTATACTTTTGTCAAAGGAATGATAAGGGATGGTGTATATATTTCAGACAATGAAAATGGTATTGGCGTATGTTTCAGGTTCAATTACAGGAAATTTTCTATCAGGAGCATATGGGCAGAACTGGTTTTCGCAATAACAGCACTCAGTATACGTAAACTGCCTCAGATATTACGGCGTGAGGCTTACCGTAAAAATAAAAGGCCTGCTTCTGGCAATTATCTTTACTACTGGTTCCTTGACGCCCGCCCTGGTGAAAGAAGCGCTGCCCTGGAGATGGGCAAGGAAATGCTTGAAATAGCGGATAATATGAACCTGCCTATTTATCTCGAAACAGCTGTTGAAAGAATAAAACCTGCCTATGAGAGATACGGGTTTGAGACCTTCCACTACTGGGAAATAAAAGAAAAGAGCATTCAATTCTGGTTCTTAAAACATGAACCGAATACCTCCTGATCTAAATATGTACTGATGATAAAAATGATGAAATCAATTATTATCTCTATTTTTTGAATGTCATTTTGTTAATTTTGAAAAAAAATTCCATATCTCAACCCTGCTTTTTATATTTATGGAGGTAAACCTTACTCACATTAATGACAAAGGCTATTTTCAAACATGATGTTGATTTGAAAATCCTCCGTGTCAGGTACCCAGGTATGCTGACAAAGGAAGAGATCATTGCTCATTATAATGAGCTAAGGACCAATAAAAACTTTCACAGGAATATCCGCATACTTATTGACTGCAAGGATTCAACATTTACTGTCAAACCCGATGAAGTAGATGAGCTGGTTGAAGTAGCCTGTAAGGCTGCTATGGAATATAATACCCTCAAAGAAGCAATATTGGTCTCCGATCCTTATGAAACTGTTATAGTAACCCTATTTTAAAAAGGTATTAATATCCCAAATTATAAATTTAAAGCATTTTACACTGAGAGAGCTGCCCTTGACTGGTTGCTATAATTTGGCAGGGACATATTGAAGATGTTTTCTAATCACCACTGTCCTTTGGGATATATTCTACTATTAAGTAAATTGATGAGCTATAATGTCAGTCTTTAAAATACTTATTTAAACTATAATACTTATGGGACAACATGCTGTAAAAATTTTAAAACTTGACACCGGGGAGCTTATTAAAATGCTTAACGATGAACTCGAACATGAGGAAGATATTGAAGCATGGCTGGCCGATCTTGAGAGAATGAAAGAGGGAATAAGAATACTCAATGAGGGAAAGGTAGCTGCTTATGCTACGCCGGAGTAGGCGGTAAGAGCCTTTATGGTTCGAACTTCTTGATTCGTGTTCACGCGAATCAATTTATTCGCGCTTTAATTCTTTTTTCCATTATTCGGTACATGAGATGGCTACCTGTTATTGCTATATCGATTACGACCGTGAAATAGCAATTGTAGCTGAAATAGAAGAAGAAGGAAAGAAGAAGATCATTGGAGTGGGAAGGCTTATTGCTGACCCGGAGCACGAAACCGTTGAATACGCAATACTTGTCACCGATAAATACCAGAATAAAGAAATAGGCAGTTACCTCACCGATTACTGTCTTGAAATATCAAAAAAATGGGGCCTGAAAAAAGTTATTGCCCAAACCACTTCAGATAATCATCGAATTATCTCCATGTTTAAAAAACGTGACTTCAAAATTGAGCATGATAAAGAAACATCAACTATCTACCTTGAGAAAAATATAGGTTAATCCTGGTAATGATTATACCATCAATTAATTACTGCGATGAATATTCTTCTGAGATGTAGTTAAAAGACTAAACTATAACCTCTCTTCGAGTACTTTTCTTACAACAGGCAGAGTAACCAGTTTCCTGTCGCCCAGACCGGTCCTCCATCCCCTTTTTTTAAATCGTTCAACTATCCTGTCGATAGTCTCTGCAGGTATATCATAGTCACTGAATCTTGTTTTTATTCCCAGTGATTCAAAAAATTCAACTGTTTTACTTATGGCTTTATCAACCCTTTCATCCTTGCTTCCTTCTGTTATATTCCATACTCTCTCACCATATTGCATAAGCTTATCCATTTTTTCTTCTTTAAGAACCCGCCATATACCGGGCAGAACAATGGCAAGAGTACGGGCATGATCAATACCATGAAGAGCTGTAAGCTCATGGCCAATGGTATGCACAGACCAGTCATCAGGCACACCGGCTTCTATTATACCATTCAGTGCCATCGAAGCTGACCACATTAAATTAGCCATTGCCTCATAATTGGCCGGATTATCGTATGCTTTCGGCCCTTCTTCAACCAGTGTGATCAGTATAGCCTCCGCTATACGGTCCTGTAAAGGGGCATTAACCGGGTAGGTCAGGTATTGTTCTATTACGTGTACAAAAGCATCTACAACACCATTGGCCACCTGTCGCGCGGGGAGGCTGGCCGCAGCTTCAGGTAGCAACACTGAAAACTTAGGGAATGAATAAGGAGAAGAAAAAGAAAACTTTTCCCTGGTTGAAGATCTGCTTATAACAGCATTTTTGTTCATTTCTGTTCCTGTGGCAGGTAGCGTAAGTATATCGGCCAGGGGAAGAGACCCCTCTACCTCCTTCCCTTTTGCAAGTATATCCCATGGATCGCCGTCTTCTAATAACACAGCCGCACCAATAAACTTTGTAGCATCAATTACCGAACCACCACCTGCTGCAAGCAAAAAATTTACTTTCTCCTTCTTTATAATATCCACCGCCTTCATACAAGTTTCATAGGCAGGATTGGATTCGATACCCCTGAACTCGATAATATCACGGCCTGCCAGAGCATTTATTATACCATCATAGACACCATTCTTCTTTATGCTTCCACCACCATACAGCAGCATTATATTTTTTTCTGCAGGTATCAGCTCATTAATTTTGGACAGCTGATCTTTTCCAAAAAGTATCTTTACCGGGTTATAAAATTCAAAATCGTTCATATCTTTTTTTTATTGTATTTTGTTTCTATCATCCATTATATAAACCACCATGTTGTCAATAAGTTCATCAGGAGGTATTGAGGTTATATTTTAAAGATATTTATTGATCTAATGTACGTTCGTTTTTGTATAATTACAAAGTACTTCCATCATATTGTTACTTTTATTTAAATAATTATCTTTAATAGCGATGAGTAGAACCATAGAATTAGAATATCGGTACCGTTGGTTGATGGTTTTTCTCTTGATATTCACTGTGTTTATGAATATACAAGCACAAAAAACCATCAGGGCTGAATTCCTTGATGAGCCCCCACAGATAGATGGTATTTTTGATGATAATATATGGATAGGTGCTGACAGCGTATATAGTTTTGTACAGATGGAACCCGATCTGGGAGCATCAGGTACTGAAAAAACAGTTGCCTGGTTCGGCTATGATCATAAGAATATATATGTTGTATTCAAGTGTTACCAGCATACTCCGGTTATAGCCAGGAACCAGAGCAGGGATGCCCTGAGTAAGAACGATGACATAGTTGCATTTTCTATCGATACCTATAATGATAACCGTAGTGGCTATGGCTTTCTTACAAACTTACTCGGAACCCAGATTGATATTAAAATAAATGATGATGGAAGAACTATCGATACAAGCTGGGATACAGAAT
>DOZA01000015.1 GCA_003518245.1 Bacteroidales bacterium
TCAGCGAGGCAGAGCTTGCTTTCAGCAATCTCAGGATCCTCGGTTCCAAAAATCCATTATTCCAACAATCCATCATTCAATCATTCCAATAATCCATCACTCCAACAATAATTACAGGTCTTTCATGTTATATTTTTGAAAGATTTTTTATCTTTAACAGGTTATAAATAAAGAATTTCATCAAATGGCTAGTCTCAAACTTTCCCTTGGATTAATACCTTCCACATCAAAAATAGAGCAGGAAGAAAATGCTCTTATAGAAGAATTTGAGAAACTGAATAAATTCAGTGAATCGGATGAACTGAAGCGGTTTAATGAGCTGGATGCCCGGGTCAATTCAACCGATTTCAAATCTAAAAAGAAACAAATTGTTGATCTCAACTTTAAGGATTCTGAGGAATATAATAAAGAGGAGGAATTTAAGAGACTGGATAAAAACAAGGATCTGGCCATATATTTCAAAATACGCGACAGTGTGGACCTGAAGAAATACCAGGAGCTGGACGGATCGGAAAAGGTTAAACGATATGAAGAGCTTAATAAAACTGTAAATTCTTCAGTTTTCAGGGAGAAGCAGAAGATGAGACCTATCACTTTTAAAACCACCGAGGAATACAATAAGTATAAAGAATACAAACGGCTTAAGTCTGATTCGAATGTAAAAGCCTATAATAAACTACTTAAGAAGGGAAAGAAGGAAGAGGCTGAAAAACTTCAATCACTTGCAGGGATAAAAAGATACAGGGACCTGGAGAAGTTTATTAATACTCCTGAATTCCTTGAAAAAAAGAATATGAAGCCAATAACTTTCAAGGATACTGATGAATACAAGCTTTACCTTGAATATAAAACCCTGAAAGGTGATTCTGATATTAAATTCTTTTTCAAGTTTAAGGATTCCCGAAAACTGTCCAACTTCAATAAGCTGGATGGTTCACAGAAAGTATCAAGGCACAAGGAGCTTAAAGAATACCTGCAGACTGATGAGTTCAAAGAAAGGAAAGAATACCTGCTTGACAAGAAGCGTTATGAAAAATCTGATCTGTATACTTTGGAACATGAATACGAAACACTGAAGAACGGTAATGATATAGTATGGTACTTCAAGGTCAAAGATTCTAACAAGTTTGATGCCCTTAAGCACCGGGAGCTAACTTTCAGCGATGAATTTGATGATAATAAACTGGATACAAAGAAATGGATTACCAACCATTACTGGGGCGACAGGTTACTGAACGAAAGGTATTCACTTGAAACAGACCTGCATTGTTATAGTGAATCCGACAATTTTGATGTAGGGAGCAGCATTTTGAGCATCAGTACCAGGCCTCAGAAGAAAATAGGAAAGGTATGGAATCCTGACCTGGGTGGTTTCAGGAACAAAGAATTCAACTATACAACTGGAATAATAAGTACAGGTAAAAGCTTCAGGCAGAAATATGGAATTTTCCAGTCAAAAGTTAAACTTAATACTGCTATCGGGCCAAAGCATGCTTTTTACCTGCTGGCTGATAAAGTTACTCCGCATATTGATATTTGTCGTACTGGCAAAGGTAAGGTATGGATGGATTTCTTTTCCAATGGCAAATCATCAGCCAGAACATCTATCGCGGGAAAATATGGCAGGGGGTTTTATATCTATACTCTGGAATGGACCTCAAATAAAATGATCTGGAAGATAAATGGTTACGAAGTATTCAGACATACGGGCAATATACCGGATGAGCCAATGTACTTAAACTTTTCCGGTGGTCTGGATAAACCAATATCCGGTTCCAGCTCTATAGAAATTGATTGGGTAAGAGTATACAATTATAAAAATTGATCCTTTCTTTATTGCCAGATAATCATTTTTGAATGGTATTTATCTGAATACCTGAATGCTCATTTAATAACAATGGAATATTTTTTGTTTTAAAGTGTCTAATTATATGTGATTCCTTTGTCAATAAATCTCATAAAATGAAAATAAAAGTTTTCCTGTTTCTTTTAATACAGATAACGTTTAACCCTCTTATAGCACAGGAATCATCATTCCAGAACAAGGTTGACAGAACATTTATAATTGACGGCCTGACAAATGACTGGCCTCATGATTTTCTTCAAACTGATACATATGGTGAAATGTACTATTCTTTTAAGTTTGATAATAATTCTTTATATCTGTGCTTCCAGACTTTTATTCCTGCAATACAACAGAAGATTTTAAATTCAGGAGTATTATTAAAACTCAAGTCAAAAGGTAAGAACAAAGTGAATGCACAAATAGAGTATCCTCTGAAATCGGACCTTGAGCGTGACCGCAGGCCGGCAAACCGTCCTGTGAACAAGGAACAATTCACTCCATCAAGAGATTCCATGGACATCAGGAGCAATCGTTTTGAATGGATGACTGATATGAAAACAAAAGGGTTCATTTCTCAAAACGGCACTATGCCCACGTCGGGGCAGGGTATTGAAGTTGCTATTAACCGAACAATGAAAAATTCTTTATGTTACGAGATCAGGATACCATTTAAAGAATTATATGCAGGTGGCCTCAATAATGAGAATATAAATAATCCTATTACAATCAAAATGACCATTGATGCTATATCAGCCCCGGGATCCAGGCCTGGAGCATCCGGAAGTATGAGACCGGGGTCAGGTGGAGGAGGAAGACGCAGTGGAGGAGGCGCGCCGGGAGGAATGAGATCGGGTGGCGGTCGATCTTCGGGAGGTATGAGACCGGGTGGCGCTGGCATGAATACGGGTGCTGCTGCAACATCAAGTAATTACAAACTGGAAATACATCTCAATAACAGTAAATAATATTATTTTCTTGCAAACATTTATGTAAGTTTGATCTGGTAATTTTTTTCTCATCAAACTTAATATGATGCTTAGAAAATCCATCCTTTTAATTTCAGTTATTATGTTCTTCACCGGCACCCTTTTCTCACAGAGATACAGGGAACTGACCCGGCAGGACACATTGCGTGGTTCTATAACACCCGAAAGGGAATGGTGGGATCTTACATTTTACCATATGAACATAAAAACAAACCCTGCTGATAGCAGTATAAATGGTTATATACTTATTAGGTATGATGTATTAAAACCATATAATCTGATGCAAATCGACCTTCAGCCGCCCATGGTAATAAGTAAAATAACACAGGACGATAAAGAACTTGAATTCAGTCGTGATGGCAATGCATGGTTTGTTAAAACAGATAAAGAACAGGTAGCAGGTGAATCAAACGAAATTATTGTCTACTACGGTGGCAAACCCAAGGTGAGTCACAGGCCACCCTGGGATGACGGGCTTACATGGGTTTATGATGATAATGGTAATTACTTCTACGCCACTGCATGCCAGGGAGGGGGGGCCAGCATATGGTGGCCATGTAAAGACCATATGTATGACGAGCCCGACAGTATGCGTTTCAGCATAACCACACCCGGAAACCTGATGGATGTATCAAACGGAAGGTATAAAGGTGCCACTGATAACCAGAACGGAACAAAGACATGGCACTGGTATGTATATAACCCTATCAGTAATTATGTGGTGAATATCAATGTTGGAGACTATGTACATTTCAGTGAAGTATATAAAGGAGAACTGGGTAAACTTGATTGCGATTATTATGTTTTAAGCTATAACCTGGACAAGGCAAAAGAACATTTCAGACAGGCTACTAAAATGCTTGAGGCTTTTGAATACTGGTTTGGTCCATATCCTTTCTACGAAGACGGGTATAAGCTTGTTGAAGCACCCTACCTGGGTATGGAGCACCAGAGCTCAGTAACCTATGGAAATGGATATATGAACGGTTATCGCGGAAAGGATATTAGTGGAACAGGATGGGGAGAAAAATTTGACTTTATCATTATTCATGAATCAGGGCATGAATGGTTTGCAAATAATATAACATATAAGGATATAGCTGATATGTGGATACACGAAAGCTTTATTGCATACTCAGAAGGATTATATGTTGAATACTGGTTTGGTAAAGAGGCAGGATTTGAATATCTCAGGGGAGTGCGATCAAATATAAGCAATGACCGTAATATCATTGGGACATATAATGTCAACCGTTCCGGGTCAGGTGACATGTACCAGAAAGGAGCTACTATGCTGCATATGATAAGGCAGATAGTCAATGATGATGAAAAATGGAGAGGTATCCTGCGTGGTCTTAATAAAACCTTCTGGCACCAGACTGTTACTACAGAACAGATAGAAGGATACATGGAGGAGAACACCGATTTTGAGCTTAAACCGATATTCGAACAGTTTCTGCGTGATACGAGGATTCCTGTGCTGGAGTACAGGTTTACTGATGAAGGCTTAAGATACAGGTGGGGAAACACGGTCAGGGGATTTAATATGCCTGTAAAAGTACACCTTGGGGGCGAAGAAACATGGCTCGATTTTACACAAAGGGGATGGTCGCTGCTTAAAGGGGTACAACCATGCGAGCTGGTAGTGGATAAAGATTTTTATGTTGCCGTTCTTAATCTTATGGGTGAATAATCGTTATATTTATTGTTTCAGGCATAAGGAACTGCCATAAATACAAAATATGAAAAAGTCTTTTTTTATTTTCATTCTTCTGGCTTCACTTCTTTTATCATGCACCAGGAAGGAGACCAGACCAAATTTCGTTTTTTTCCTTGTTGATGATCTGGGCTGGGCCGATCTGGGCTGTTATGGAAGCACGTTCTATGAAACACCCAACCTTGACAGACTGGCTTCCAGGGCATTTGTTTTTACCGATGCATATACCTCTTCCCCGGTATGTTCGCCGACAAGGGCCAGCATAATGACAGGTAAGTATCCTGCACGTGTAAATATTACCGACTGGATCCCGGGTGATGATCCTAAGAACAGGAGGCTGCTGGGACCGGCAGACAATCACCAGCTGGCCCTGGAAGAAGAAACAATTGCCGAAGTGATGAAGGCCAATGGTTACAAAACATTCTTTGCAGGCAAGTGGCACCTGGGCGACACTGGCTTCTTCCCTGAAGACCAGGGATTTGATATCAATATAGGCGGGCACCATATGGGTCAGCCTCCCGGGGGATACTA
>DOZA01000098.1 GCA_003518245.1 Bacteroidales bacterium
GAAAAACAAAAGTGAGCTACCTGTTCATGACCACCAGCATAGAACAAGCGAAAGCAGAAGCATTTAACCTGCAGCAGGTAAAAGACCCACAGGGTATAACAGGCATGGAAAAAATATATCCCCGGGATGAATTCACTTCTGTCCTGGATGAAAAAATAAAGGAACTCGGAATTGTTTATACTACCTTCTCGCCAAACGAATTAATGGCTGAAGTATCCAGGGAAAAGCGGAACAGTATTCTCAGAACAATGACCAACGATGAATGGGATGGAAGATTATCTCACGAGATGCAGTTTATTAACAAACTGCATGGTAAATATCCTGGATTAATAATAAAAGACTGTTCACCTATTATATGGGATATGAGAAAACTCAAATCTGAAGCTGAAGTAGAGCTCATGCGTGAATCAGGAAGGATCGGTGTTGAAGCCCATAAGGCAGTTATGAAAGCAACAGGTGTTAATGTTACCGAAAAATACCTTGCCAACCTTTTTGAATTTACATGTAAGAATGAAGGTGCTTCAGGATTAAGTTATAATACAATAATAATGTCAGGCACCAATCATAGTTATGGTCATTACCATGCCTATGACCGGACACTGAATGATGGTGATTTTATAATTCTTGACGCCGGACCTGATTATAAATACTATGATGTTGATATTTCGACTACATTTCCTGCTAATGGTAAATTCAATGACAAACAAAGGGAATGCTATGAACTGGCATTACTTGTAAGTGAAACATGTATAAAATCATTCAAACCTGGCATTACCCTGGGGGATGTAGGGAATATAGCAAAAAAAATACTTGTTGAAAACGGGTACAATACAGATAACGGGAGGTACCAGGGCTCGTATAGATTAAGAGTGGTTCCCACGTATAATTATGGTGGATATAACCACTCCATAGGTATGGCCGTGCATGATGGCATGGGAACCTTTAACTGGACGGATGAAATATTAAAACCCGGTTTTGTTTTTGCATGTGATATCATGACCAGGGCTGACTCGGTTACAAGCGTGCGTATTGAAGAGACAGTGCTTATAACGGAGGATGGATGTGAAGTCCTGTCAAAAGGATTACCAAGATCAATTAAGGATATAGAAAAATTCATGAAAAAATAATTATACCATGAAAACAATGTTTACTTTAATATTCTCTCTACTAATGTGCCAGCTTATACTGGCTCAACAAAACGATATTAACGGTATTCCTGTCTCCCCGGAAAGATCAAGGGATTATGATGCAATAAATTACAGGGTGGAATTATCTTTTGATCTTAATAAAAAATACCTGGAAGGGTCAAACATAATCACTTTTACACCTTTATGCCATGGGCTTTCCACACTGAAGCTGGATGCTCAGTTTTTGACAGTCACTGATGTTTTATCTCACGGGACCCCTCTTTCGTATAAACAAACAGATAATAATTTATTTATTAACCTTATAAGAAACTACAGCTATAATGATACAGTTGTTATTACTGTTCATTATTACCTTGACAAGGAAATAAATGGCTTAAGGTTCATTGATGCTGAAGGGGACAGGCCTGAGCAGGTTTCATCAAACTGCTTTCCCAACAAGGCAAGACAGTGGATACCCTGTTATGATTTTCCAAACGACAAGGTAAGCCAGGAGTTTATAATAACCACAGACAGTAAATTCAAGGTATTGTCCAATGGTAAGCTAATAAGTGTTAATGAAAACAATAATGGTACGAGCACCTGGTACTGGAAACAGGAAAAACCTCACTCCACTTATCTTATAAGTCTTAGTATAGCTGATTACCTTGTCATAAAAGATTCACTCGGGGATCTGCCTGTTAATTACTGGGTTTATAAATCCATGGCAGATGATGTAGAAAGAGTCTTCGGCAAGACTCCTTATATGATTGACCTCTACAACCATATTTACCGGTATGAATTCCCCTGGGATAAATATGACCAGGTCATATCCGGCTATATGGGAGGAGGAGCGGAAGCCACATCAGCTACCTTGCTGGGTGAAGGAATAGTAACCGATGAATACACAGAACAGGATTACTACAGGGAATATGTTATTGCACATGAAATAGCTCACCAGTGGTGGGGCGACCTTATTACATGCCGTAGCTGGGAACATACATGGCTTAATGAAAGTTTTGGTGTGTATTCTGACCATCTTTATACACGTTATGATAAAGGCAGGGCCGAAGGAGATTATGATTTGCTTATAAAGAAGAACGCATACCTTAATGAAGCACATAACAGGTTCATGAGGCCGATAGTGTACCTGGACTATGAACATCCAGGGGATAATTTCAACCGCCACACTTACCAGAAGGGTGCATGCATGCTTCATCTGCTCAGGCACATACTGGGTGATGATACATTCTTCAGGGTAATTAGTTCTTTTCTCCACAGACATGAATTTCAAGCGGTAACCACATACGATTTTATCAAATGCCTGAAAGATGTTAGCGGGCAAAATATGGACTGGTATTTTGACCAGTTCTTCTTTAAACCCGGCCATCCCGTTTTTAATGTAAGCAAATCATGGGATGAAACAAAAAAGGAATTAACCATAACGGTAATACAGGAACAGAATAAATGGGATGGGGTACCAATATATAAAATACCTGTAGGTATAGGTATATACATGGAAAACGATAAAAAAATAGTAAAGGAATTCTGGCTGAAAGATAAGGAAGAGAAAATAATACTCCAGCTTAAGAAAAAACCCATCATGGTACGTTTTGATGAAGGAAATTTCCTGCTTAAAGAATGGACCTATAAGAAAGATATTGATGAACTTCTCTTCCAGGCTCATAATGATGATATGACGGGAAGGCTCTGGGCTGTTGAGCAACTTGCTGAGTACCACACCGACCAGAGAACACATGAATGCTGGAAAGAAATTGCTGAGAATGATGATTTCTGGGCAGTCAGGGCCGCTGCTGTAAGCCAGGCAGGAAAATATTACGGCACTTCAAATGTTAATTTATTAAAGAGAGCTGCAAAGGAGAAAAGCTCAAAGGTAAGGACTGCAGCGGTCAGGGCTCTTGGAGATTTAAAAGATCCCTCATTGAAAGACTATTATAAGCAAATATTCAACCAGGAAGACAGCTATGCTGTCAAATCCGAAGCACTGATCGCCGTAGGTAAATGTGGCACTACCAGGGATATATCCTTCCTTGAAAACGCAGGCAGGCAGAAATCTTACCGCGATGTTGTTCATAATGCAGCACAGGAAGGAATATCAATTATTAAAGAGAAAAATAAATAAATCAATAATGGGAGGACATAAGATGAGAAAAATTAAAATAATAAAGAGAATCCTTTGTATTTCTCCCGTACTGCTATTTCTTGTGTTAATGCAGGCATGTGTAAATACAAAGAACAAAGATGATCTGAAAAAACCCAATGTCGTTTATATACTGGCAGACCAGTGGAGGGCACAGGCAACGTCGTATAACGGTGATCCTAATGTAAAAGGAAGGACACCAAACCTTGACCGGATAGCAGAGACAGGTCTAAACTACCGTAATGCTGTATCAGTATGCCCGGTGTGCACTCCCCACAGGGCAGCACTTCTCACAGGCAGGTACCCTACAAGCACAGGCATGTTCTTCAATGACTTACATCTACCTGCAGATGAGTATAACATGGCAGAAATATTCAAGGAAGCAGGATATCAGACTGCCTATATTGGCAAATGGCACCTGGATGGCATGGGAAGATTCGAGTTCACCCCTGCGGAGCGACGACAGGGTTTTGACTACTGGAAAGCACTGGAATGTTCCCATGATTATAATAACCTCCTTTATTATTCAGGTGATAGTGATCAGAAACATTACTGGGCAGGTTATGGTCCATATGCCGAAACTAATGATGCCATTGATTATATCAGGGAACATTCTGACGGCGAAAAACCTTTCTTACTGTTCCTCTCGTGGGGAGCACCTCATTTCCCCCATCACACTGCCCCTGAAAGATTTCAGAATATCTTCAGGGAAGAGGGTATATCGCTAGCTCCCAATGTACCTGATGAAATGAAAGAAAAAGCTAAAGAAGAATCAGTGGGATATTATTCTCATATTATGGCACTTGATAGCTGCATAGGCAAACTGCAGAAAACCCTGGAGGAAGAAAATATTTCCGGAAACACCATATTTGTATTTAGCTCTGACCATGGAGAAATGATGGGGGCGCACTCTGTACGCCCAAAGCTCAAACAACTAGCATATGCTGAATCAGTAAGGGTACCCTTTCTCCTGAAATATCCTGCTGTATTCGGGAATGAAAAAATAATTGTGAACAGTCCTATCAATACACCGGATATTCTTCCAACCATTCTTGACCTGGCAGATATCCCGGTGCCCAAATCAGTTGAAGGCAAAAGTATGGCTCAGGCAATAACCAATCCCGATGCATTTGCAGATAAAGCTGCAGTGGTAATGAGTGTATCTCCCTTTGATAACCCGGAAAATGATGAATACAGGGGCATATATACCAGCAGGTATACCTATATTGAAAACCTTGAAGGACCATGGCTCATGTATGATAATGAAAAAGATCCATTCCAGATGAATAATCTTGTTGATAACCCTGAATATGAGAATCTGTTAAAAGAACTTGATTCAAAACTATCAGAAAAACTTAATACGATAGGTGATGAATTCAGGCCCAGGGATTATTATATTGAGAAATGGGGATACAAACTGAATAAATGGGGACATATTGACTATAGCGCAGATGCAGAACCCCAGGGGCCGGGATTAAATAAAGACAAATAGAGATCAGCAATGAACCTTCTAATGCAAAAGACAAATTTTAATTAAAAGAAAAACATTTGCACATCTCAATATCAAACTTATAGAACAGAATTTTTATACTAGAAAAAGTTAATAATAATACATATATGGGGAAAAAATATGGATTAAAAGCAGGTCTGTTTGGAATCGGTCTTGATGCTTACTGGGATCAGTTCGAAGGTTTAAAGGTCAGGCTTGAAGGATACATTAACGAAGTCTGTAACAGGCTCAGATCTTTTGATGCCGAGATTGTAAACCTCGGACTTATTGACAATACACATAAAGCATTTGAGGCAGGACATAATTTCCGGAAGGAAGATGTTGATATAATATTCCTGTATGTAACAACTTATGCCCTTTCTTCAACAGTATTACCCGTAGTACAAATAGCTAATGTGCCTGTTGTAATTCTTAACCTGTCGCCTGAAAAAGCTATTGACTATGAAAATTTCAACAGGCTGGGGAACCGCACTGCAATGACAGGTGAATGGCTGGCATATTGCTCTTCCTGCCCGGTACCTGAAATAGCCAATGTTTTCAACAGAGTTGGAATACAGTTTCATCAGATCACGGGATCTCTTAATGATGATGAAGAATGCTGGAATGAAATATCTGAATGGATAGAGGCAGCAAAGGTAAAAAAGACAATGGCGCATAACAGGCTGGGTTGTTTAGGAACCTATTATAGCGGCATGCTTGATATGTACTCCGATCTGACACAGCAGTATGCTCATTTTGGAGGTCATATTGAAATTATTGAAGTGGATGAATTAACTTCTATAAGAAGAGATATAACTGAAGCTATAATTGACAAACGGGTAAAAGTGTTTTATGATAAATTCGAAATTGATCCTGCATGCTCCAGAACAGACTTGCGTAGTGCTGCCCGTACATCTGTCGCCCTGGATAAACTGGTTGAAAAATATGATCTCGGATCAATTGCTTATTATTATAAAGGCTCGGGGGTATCAGAAAACGAAGACACTATAAGCTCAATAATTATTGGAAATTCATTGCTTACATCAAGAAGTATCCCTGTAGCCGGGGAATATGATATTAAGAATGCCCGGGCAATGAAAATTATGGATAGCTTTGGTGCAGGAGGCTCTTTTACAGAGTATTATGCAATGGATTTCAATGATGATGTTATTCTAATGGGCCATGATGGTCCCGGTCATATAAAGATAGCTGAGGGAAAAATAAGGATCAAACCGCTTGAAGAATATCATGGTAAAGTAGGGAAAGGATTGTCAATCGAAATGTCGGTAAAACACGGCCCTGTAACTTTGCTTGCTGTTGTTCAAAGAGCAGATGGAAAATTAATGTTCCTGCTGGCTGAAGGAGAATCAGTGCCCGGGCCATTACTTGAAATAGGTAATACCAACAGCCGGTACAGGTTTCCTGTTGGTGTAAAAAGATTTATTGAGGAATGGAACAGTCATGGTCCTGCTCACCATTGTGCAGTAGGTATCGGACATATATCTTCAAAGATCATTAAACTGGCTAAGCTCCTGAATATGGAAGTTATCAAAGTTTGCTAAAACCATTTAATATAACCATTATCAGAACAGAACTAAAAAACAATCATATGAAAAACAACAGATGTGCAGCAGGCTGTAATTTCAGCACCAACCGGCGTGATTTTTTAAAGAAATCTGCTCTTGTTGCAGCCGGATCAGTATTTATGGGCAGTTTCGCATCCTTCGCCTCAGAAAGGAATTATGTCCTTCCACGGATTCATTCATACGGGAAAGCCCGTAAATACATACCACAGATTGAAGTTGCCTTTGTAAGGAGGAAAGAAGATTACGGCATGTGGTGGCCGGGTGCTATATATGACGGAGAAGAAGCACTCAGGAAATATACTGAGGGACTTAATAAGATATCCAAAGAATCCGGGGTTGAGCTTAACATCAGAAAATCTCCTGTTTTCAACCTTGAAGAAGCTGATAAATGGCTGGCAAAAGCCAGATCGTCAAATGCTGACGGTTTGGTAGTTATGGTGCTTGACCGCCAGCAGCACTCATGGCCAACAGCAAAAAAAGCTTCGGAATCAGGTATTCCTGCTGTTATATTTTCACCGCTGGGAACCTCATTTACAACAAACACAGCAGGTTATTCCGGCAAGCCAGGATGTGTTGTCTATTCAACAAATGACTTCAGCCAGCTTGAATACGGGATCCGTATGCTGGAAGCAGGGGCCCGTATAAAACAAAGCCGCTGCGTTATAATAGCGGGAAATAAAAGAATGCAAACCAAACTGGCTGATACTGGTATTAGCCTGCAATATGTTCCGGCAGATACATTTATTAATACCTATAACACTACCAGTGTAAACAGTGATATTATTGCATTGGCTGACGAATATATTGGCCAGGCCCGTGATATAAG
>DOZA01000292.1 GCA_003518245.1 Bacteroidales bacterium
ACCTTATTATGCCTGGCAATGATTAATGGATCCGGGAAAACGGGCATTAAAGAAGTAGAGACCTTGCATGCAAGGTCTCTACAATATAAAATTCTCATGTTCAGGGAGTTTATCCTAACACATATATGGCAGCCCCATATTAGCCTTTGTGATCTATCGTATTTTCCGGTGGCGGAACCTGAGTATGATCTCTTTTTCGTCATCTCCCCTTCTGATAACAGCCAGGGCATCGCATTCACCATCACCATAATCAATCTCGAAAGGTTCAACCCCCTCGCGGTTTATCTGGATAACACCGCTTACGAAGAACCTGCATACTCTCTTCCAGTACAGGGCGCTTGTTATGGTATTCTCATATGTTATGCCCCTGTAAGTGGTTCCCGATGCATAGCCTGTTATCAGACATTCGTCATCCCATATCACACGTGTATCATAACCTGCTACCCATTCTCTCTCACGATAATACTGGCGTGTAACAGAAGTATCATTGGGAAAGGTAAGCATCCCGTCTGAAAGTGATGAGCTGAATACCACATTCCCGTTGTCATTCTCACCCATGTTTTCTGTAACCTTGGTACCCTCTACCTTGATCCCGTTAAAATAATACTCATCAAAACTGACTGTACGGGTTGATCCCACCTCTCTACGGTGACCAATAACATTAATTATTATCTTACCGGCACGTGTCTGGTCCCATAAACCCACGCATCCTTCACCAAAGTCAATAGTAACAATTCTCTCATTATCACTTATAAAATCAACCGTCACGGTTGGGCACGAGTCAGCTACAACAATAACATTCTCACCTTTTACGCCGGTGTTCTTAAGCATAAACGATTCGACTATCTCTGTTGCATTATCAGCCGAGTTAAAAACATCATCAAATATTGCCTCGGTAACTATATCATCATCAGCAAGGTCAATATCATCTGTATTGAGCTGACTGGTGCTGTTTTCGCAGGCTACCATCAACAAACTTAATACAGTTATTGAAAAGAATAATCTAAGGATCTTCATAATTATTGTTTTTTCGTTTTTAATCGATTCACACCCATATAGACTCCAATCGATCATCACGGTTTAATCTCTTTTACGAAAAAATCTCAGAAAGTTTAAATTTTCTTCCGGTAGGTAATGTAGGACCATAAAAAGTCAAGATCATCAGATCTCATGTCATCCTCCCTTTCCATGACCTGCCATTTTTCAGGATCTATCTCAGGGAAGAAAGTATCGGCATCAAAGTCCTTATGCACATGAGTGATGAATAAACGATCAGCGATATCAAGGAATTGCCGGTATACTGATCCCCCTCCTATAATAAATATTTCTTTCGTCTTTTCACATTTATCCAGGGCATCCTGAACAGAGTAGGCAGTGATACATTCATCAATACATTCACAGGGATCATCGGTAAGCACAATATTTGTCCTCCCCGGCAGGGGTTTGAGGGGAAGGGAGTACCAGGTGCTTTTACCCATGATAAGGCAATGGCCCAGTGTTAATTTTTTAAACCGTTTCAGATCATCAGGAATATGCCATAACAGCTCATTATTCTTCCCGATGGCATTATTTGATGCAACTGCTACTATAATTGATATCATTTGAATCAGTTTTAATCTATACTGCTATCTTCCCTTTAATATGAGGATGTGCCCTGTAGTTCTCAAGAGTAAAATCTTCGTATTCAAAGTCAAAAATATTCTTTTTCTCACTGTTCATCTTCATCCCGGGAAGATCATAGGGTTTCCTGCCCAGCTGTTCTTTTACCTGTTCTATATGATTAAGGTAAATATGAGCGTCACCTAATGTATGTATAAACTCACCCGGTTTAAGGTCTGTCACCTGTGCCATCATCATAAGAAGCAATGAGTAAGATGCAATATTGAAAGGAACCCCGAGGAATATATCTGCACTTCGCTGGTACAGCTGGCATGATAGTTTTCCATTTGCCACGTAGAACTGGAATAATATATGGCATGGAGGTAATGCCATATTTTTTAACTCTCCCACATTCCACGCACTTACCACATGACGCCTGGAATCAGGATTTGATTTTATTGATTCAATGACGCGGCTTATCTGGTCTACTTTACTTCCGTCAGAGACGGGCCATGAACGCCACTGGTGGCCGNNGGCCGTATACCGGACCCAGGTCTCCGTTCTCATCAGCCCATTCATTCCATATCCTTACATCATTATCCTGCAGGTATTTTACATTAGTATCTCCTTTAAGGAACCATAGCAGTTCATAAATAATTGATTTCAGGTGCAGCTTTTTTGTAGTCAGTGCAGGGAAACCCTTCTCCAGGTCAAACCTCATCTGGTATCCGAATAGGCTTACAGTACCTGTACCGGTACGATCAGTCTTTTTCACACCATTTTCCATTACGTGATCCAGTAGATCCAGGTATTGTTTCATAATACTATTTTTTTTTTAGCCTGGCCACCCATCCGCCCCCGGGAGCCATTTTTATTTTTACAGTGCCGTCCTGTGAGAGTGATTCTTCAGATCTTTTATAATCGGATGCATACCTGTCGGCATTAACACCATCACTGAAAATAACAGCATCATATTCTCCCTTATCAAGAAATGAAAGGTTTATATCAAACTCCCTTTCATCCCAGTCGTTCATTGCTCCAACAAACCATTCTTCACCTTTTCGTCTGGCCAGTATAAGGTAATCGCCGATTTTTGCTTCCAGCACTCTTGTCTCATCCCATGTAACAGGTACAGCGGCTATAAATTCTGTACATTCCTTCTCTTTCATGTAGTTTGAAGGATTATCTGCCAGCATTTGCAGGGGACTTTCATAGGCCACATACATTGCCATCTGGTGCACCCTGGTACCCATACTCGCCGGACGGCTCCAGCTGGGCCTGAAATTTATGCTGTCAAGATTAACCATTGCACCGGGTGTATAGTCCATTGGTCCGGCCACCATCCTTATGAAGGGGATGGTAAGGTCGTGATCAGGATTTATATCATAACTCCATTTATTATTCTCGAGACCTTTTACTCCTTCCCGGGTAATAACATTAGGCCATGTGCGTCTTAGCCCGGCTGGTTTATAGGCCCCATGGAAATCGACCAGTAATTTATATTCTGCTGCTTTTTCTGCTATACGCCAGTAATAATTTACCACTTTCTGGTCATCACGCTGCATAAAATCTACTTTTATACCCTTCACACCCCATACCTGGTATTGTGGTAAGGCCGCATAAAGCTTATCATCGAGTGAATTCCATACCACCCATAATATAATACCCACTCCTTTATCTTCGGCATACTTACACAGGTGTTCAATATCTATATCGGGAACAACATCCAACACATTTCCAAGCTTATACCATCCTTCATCAAGGATAACATATTCAAGTCCATATTCAGAAGCGAAATCGATAAAGTACTCGTATGTTTTTGTGTTTACCCCGGACCTGAAATCAACACCATAAATATTGAGACTGTTCCACCAGTCCCATGCCACCTTGCCTGGTTTTATCCATTCTGTATCTTCCATCCTGCACTCACCAGCGAGAATAAATGTCATATTACTCTCAATAAGCCCGGCATCATCATCAGAAATGATAAATGTTCTCCACGGGAACGACCTGGTGCCTGAAGTTTCCGCCATAAAATCCCTGCGCGTTATTACCCTGACATTACGATCACCGGATAAGCGTTCTTCATCAGGATAATATGGGAATACTGCTTTCAGTGAATTACTTCCATTACCTCTGAGCCACATTCCCGGGTAATCTTCCAGGTCTGATTCTGTTACAAGGACATTAATATCATTACTCCTAAAAAGAACCGGCATACTTGCCAGGTGTTTATCACTGATAGTATCAAGGCTGGTATAGATATAAGTCCTTTCATTATGCGACATAAATGATCCTTCCAGGGGGTACCAGCTATGAGTCCCTGCAGGCATATTTACTTCTGCCTGTTCGTTTAAGACTATTACGTTACCCTTAAAATCTGAGTTTACCCTGTAAGCCACACCATCATTATAAGCCCTGAAAATAATTGAGAATCCAGATTTGAAGCTTATTGTCATCTCACGGCAGATATCGAATATCTCTGAATCTTTGTGTGGCACTACCGGCCTTAAGGTATCGCTTATACTTACTTTTTCAAATTTCTTTATTTTATCCCTCTCTCCGGGGAATTTGGCATTTATCAGCTCCATGCCAATCACCGAAGGCATAATAATCTGCTTATCTCCCTTTCTGACATCCCAGTGCAGCTGTCCATCAAAAACCACTTTGATTTCAATCTTGCCATCGGGCGATTGAATCCTTTCTACCTGTGAACTGGCAAATAAGCTCAGATGCAGAAGTATGAGTATGATAATTGTATTACGCATATTTTATTCTTTAACATTTAACCTAATATCATTCCTATTATGGTAGCCGACATAAGTGATGCAAGTGTACCTGCCAGCAGGGCATGCATACCATACTTTGCAAGTAAGCCTCTCTTGTTAGGGGCTAGTGAGCCTATCCCCCCTATCTGTATTCCTATAGATGCAAAATTAGCAAATCCGGCAAGCATATATGTTGCCATTATGATCGACTTATTATGAACAAATTCACCTGCCGTTTTCAGATCGGCCAGGCTGATATACCCTACAAACTCAGTCATAATAACCTTCTCTCCCAGCAGCCGGCCCAGCAATGTAATATCTTCACCTCCAACGCCTATAAGCCACATCACAGGAGCAAAGATATACCCCAGTATAAACTGCAGTGATAATTCATTATAGTTACCATTTGTAGCCTGTGTGATAAGTTCGTTAAGGTTTGTCCACTGCCCTATTTTAAGACATATATAATTAAAGAAAGCAATAAAGGCTATAAACGAAAGGAGCATTGCAGCCACATTAGCTGCCAGTTTAAGTCCCTGGGTCGTCCCATTAGAAATAGCATCCAGGACATTTTCCCCTGCTTCATCTTTTGTTATCTTAATATCCTTTATCACTTCACCGGTCTGTGGAACAAGCATTTTAGAAATTACCACAGCTCCGGGTGCTGCCATGACAGAAGCGGCAAGCAGGTGTTTAGCAAATATCAATCGTTGTACAGGATCGCCCCCACCCAGGAAACCTATATATGCTGCCAGCACTCCCCCTGCCAGTGTGGCCATACCTCCCGTCATAACAAGCATGATCTCAGAATTATTCATTCGTGGAAGATATTCCTTTACCATAAGG
>DOZA01000228.1 GCA_003518245.1 Bacteroidales bacterium
AAGCAGCTTGTCAAAAGCGTGGTATACCAGGAATACAGGCCACACAATTGCTTTGAGGAAACCCAGTACGCCAATCCAGAAACTGGTGTAAGTAGAAATAAAATAAATGGCTGCTCCTATGAATCCAAGTCCATAAATGGCACCTGCAGGAGCATTTTTTTGAACATCATTAGACATAATCAGTCAGTTTTAGTTTTAGACACTATACAAAAATATAAAGGTTAACAGAATACATGCAAACATTAGATATTATCGCTATCAGAATTTTAGTGATTAAGAATTACATACCTGTACAAGCTAAACGATATAAATTCAAATTAAACTATCATAAAGAGACAGATAACCTGGGTATCTTGCAAATGATTAATAAATCCTGTAATTATGTAGTAAGTTAAAACCACCTTATAATGACTGTCAGAAGGATCGCATCGATAGATATTTTCAGGGCTCTTACAATGTTACTTATGATCTTTGTAAATGATCTCTGGTCGTTACATGACATACCGGCCTGGCTGGGTCATGCAGCAGCTGATGAAGACAGGATGGGACTCGCTGATGTAGTGTTTCCTGCCTTTTTGTTTATTGTCGGCTTGTCAGTACCTTTTGCAATAGATGCGAGAATAAGGAAGGGGCAAACAAAAGGGAGAGTTTTTGTTCATATACTACAACGTGCTGCAGCCCTGGTGATTATGGGTTTCTTTATGGTCAACCTGGAATACTTTCAGCCTGGCATCCCGCCTTATTATAAGGCGGCCTGGGAGGTGGTTATGGTTCTGGCAATCTTCCTGATATGGAATAATTATAAGAATGCAGGGGTAGTTAAAAAAATACCTGCAGTATGTTTTCAGATCACAGGTTTCATGCTTTTTATTATTCTTGCTCTTACATATAAGGGAGGGACAAGCCTTGATCCTCAATGGATGAGACCCTACTGGTGGGGTATCCTGGGACTTATCGGCTGGGCATATCTTCTAGGCGCACTGATATACCTGCTGGCGGGCTCAAGGATATGGATAATAGTTGCCGCATGGGTGGTATTACTTGCATTAAATATACAGGAATTTACCGGCCTGCCTGGTAAATTGCCTGCAATACGCCTGGTAGTCAGTGCCTCTAATCATTCACTGGTGATGAGCGGTATTGTTGCATCTGTTTTTTATAAAAAGCTTGCTGGCTCAGGAAAGATTAACATGTTTATAACTGTATTATTTGTACTTATGATAGTAAGCATGACCTTCGGATTCATTGCCAGACCGGAATGGGGGATATCAAAAATACGTGCAACACCTTCATGGACAGCTATATGTGCAGGGATAAGCTTTGCTTTCTTTGCTTTGATGTACTGGATTGCTGACATAAAGGGTAAAACACAATGGTCAGGGTTTATAATGCCCGCCGGCAGATCTACCCTGACCTGTTATCTTATACCTTATGATATTTACCCCACGATGGGACCTGTCATTATGCTCTTACCGGATACCCTCACCGGGGGTATCGCCGGATTGATAAAATCACTGATTTTTGCCCTGCTGGTGGTATGGATCACAGGGATGCTTGAAAAAATCAATTTGAGGCTGAAGATATAGTCACCTATCTCAGCCCGATTAGCTGCTAAATCTTCGGGTATCCGTTTACTTATATTATATGACCCAGTATAAGGTAAACCATGGCTGTAACAAAACCTGCGGTAAGAGCATAGGGCAACTGTGTCCTTACATGATCAATATGGTCGCTGGCAGAGGCCATTGAGGATATAAGTGTGGTATCAGAAATGGGTGAACAATGGTCACCAAAGACACCACCCCCCAGGGCTGCTGCTATTACCAGTGGCACATGAGCGTCCATACTCTGGGCAACCGGTACGGCAATAGCTATCATAATAGCAAAGGTGCCCCAGGAAGTACCGGTTGAAAAAGCAATAAAACAGCTGGCAAGGAAAATAATAAATGGGGCAAGTGAGGGTGATAACCATTGATGTGTTATCCTGGCTACATAATCGCCGGTTCCTAATTCATTGCATAAATGCCCAATAGCGAAAGCCAGTACCATCAGAAGGGCCATAGAGACCATACCTGACATACCCTTCAGCGCTGATTCCACCAGCTCTTTCATTTTCATTATTCTCTGCAGCCGGTAGGTAATTGCACTTACAAGCAGGGATATAAGCACAGAGTAGAGTACTGACTCAGCACCTGATGAATTGCTTACAGCCTGGAGTGAATGATCAAAAAAACCGGTATATAAGGAGCTGTCAACATTATTCCAGCCTGTGCAAACAAGCATCACCGGCATTGCGATAACCATGATACCAACAGGGAGAAGCATGTTTATAGCCCGCTCAGGTGAATCCTTTTTGGCTTCCATCAGCGTTATCTCCGATGATACCATAGGAGTTGCACCCTCACGCAGTGGTTTGCCTTCTTCACGGGCCCTCTTTTCTGCTTTTCGCATCGGACCCCAATCTTTACCTGACCTGGTGATAATGAAAACCAATATAACTGCAAGGATAGGATAAATATTGAAAGGTATGGCTGCCAGCAAGGTAAGAAAAGGCTGGTCAAGACCCTGAACAAGCAATAAACCCATAATAAATCCGCCCCAGGCATTCAGTGGAATAAGTATGCTCGAAGGTGCTGAGGTGGAATCAGCCAGGTAGGCAAGCTTCTCGCGGGATATTTTCAACCTGTCAGTTAGTGGTCTGAACAGTGTCCCGACGGTCAGGGCTGAAATATTTGACTCAACGAAAATAATAAGCCCTGTGAGTGCAGCCCATGTCTGCACACTGCGTGATGACTGCTCCCGGCCCTCTAACCTGGAATTTATCAGGGCTGTAAAACCCTTAACACCGCCTGATCGTTGCATGAAAGCAATAAGTGAACCAATAAGAAGGGTGAAAAGAATAGTTTGAGTATTTCCATCTGTCTTGAATACATCAACAATTGATTCTACTGTAGCTGCAGTGCCGGTGAGGGGGTTACCCCTTTCAATAATTATCCAACCGGCCCATATACCCAGCCCCAGTGAAAAATATACCTGCCTGGTGCGTATGGCCAGGGCTATTGCTATAACAGGTGGGATGAGTGACCAGAATCCGTAATCAGTCATAAAGGCGTTTTATGTAGTAAGATAGTAATTTATTTGCTTTCCTCAGAACCTGAATACGACTCAGAGGCTAACCATGAGCCTGGTATGCCCCATGTTATTCCAGCCTGACCTGAAGCCGGTGCCGATATCATCGAAATAGTAATACTAAACATAAGTGTAAAGGATCTGATCATTGAAAAACTAAAAAAAGTATGATATTGGGAAATTCCTGCCGAGCCTCTTGATATCTATTATGCTAAATAATATATTTGAGTATTATTTAAACTTTTTCACTCATCGATCGTATTATTATATTATTATTATATTTAATGATGAAGAAATCTAAAAACACGAAATATGAAAAGGACCAGAATTAAAATCACCACATTGATTGCAGTTGCACTAATATTTATTGTCAGCTGCCAGAAGAATAACAGGGTAAATGATAAATACGGGACGCTGCGTATCAGTATTACTGATGATCCTTTCCCAATTGAATTTATCGATTCAGCAAATGTAATTATCACAAAGGTTGAAATAAGAACCATTGACGATAGCAATGGTTATCCCTTTATGATTCTTCTTGAGGATACACTGGAGTATAATCTCCTTGAACTTAGGAACGGTGTTATGGCTGATCTCCTTGAGATGGAAATACCAGCTGGCAGTTATGATCTTCTGAGGCTTTATGTGGATGAAGCGAGCATATCAATAAAGGAACATGGGACATATAGCATGAAGGTGCCCAGCGGAGCTCAGACAGGTATCAAGATTTTCATAGAACCTGCGATTATGGTTGAAGGTGGATTGACCACAGACCTTTTGCTCGATTTTAATCTGGAAGAGTCATTTATACTGAAGGGTAATATGAATTCACCGGCCGGTATAAAAGGATTTAATTTTAAACCTGTAATACGTGCGGTAAATAATTCTACAGCAGGAACAGTGCAGGGTAACGTAACTGATACTGCATCAGTTATACTTGGAAATGCATCCGTCTGGATCATGGCCGACACAACCATAGCAACAGCCTATACTGATACTACAAATGGGTTTTATGCACTGCCGGGTATCCCTCAAGGAACATATTCCCTGTATGCTACCAGGGAAAATTATGATACGGTAATTTACGATGATGTGGTAGTGAAAGCTTCTAACCTGACAATTAAAGATTTTAAGCTTACACCTAAGGACGATAGCAAGTAAGCATTTGTTTGAGAATCACCTGTAAATGCATTACGGCATGTGCTGTAATGCATTTTTATTTGATAAAATTCATTCTCCTTAATAGCGACCTGAACCTTGGGTCAGGTTTTAAACTATCGGAAATAGGATCCACATTAAGGAATATCATTAACACTTCCCTTGCTTTATAGGCTTTCTCAAACATCTTATAGGCATCATCTTCCTTTCCAAGAACCAGATATATAGCTCCCAGCCAGAAAAATGAAGTGTATTTTTCTTTCGACAGCTCAAGCATCTCACTTACCACTTCTTCTGCCCCTTCAGTATCATTCATATAAGCAAGTATAATTGCATAAGCAGCTAAAAATTGACTATTGTTGCGACCAAACACACCGATCACTCTCATGATTTCCTCCATGGCTTTTTGGTGTTCCTTCATCTGGTTATAGAAATATGCAAGATAATAATGAACTATTTCAAAACCGGGATCCATCACAAGAGTTTTCCTTACACTGTCAATACATTTGTCGTACAGCCTGGCATAATAATAGCGCCCACCAAGATTGATCTGCATCATAGGAGTGAGGGGGTCCAGCTCAAGAGCCCTCTTTGCTTTTTCTATTGATTCCTCGTGCCTCCCGGTGATTGCGAGGCAAATAGAATGGTAAGTATGTGCGCCAGCAGACCCTGGATCTAAGTCAATGGCATTCTGTATCTGTTTTAAAGCCATATCATAATTACGGTCAAAGCACATACTAACAAAGCCAAGCGAAGCATATGCCTCGGGAAGACTATTATCCAGTTCCAATGCTTTCTCTGCAGCTTCCTTTGTTTTAGGGAAAGATTCCAGGGGTGAACTGTATGAATACCAAGCAAGTCGACAGTAAGAATCAGATATACCTGAATATGCAAGTGCGTATTGCGGGTCAATTTTTATAGCCTGCCTGAAGAAATCCATCCCTTTATTAAGCCCTTCTTCAGTAAGTTTATTCCAGAAATATCGTCCTTTAAGATAGAGATTGTACGCTTCAAGGATACCGGTGTAGCGTTTTGAAACCATAACAGCCTCATTTGATTTAATGCTGACCTTCAGCTTGTTGACTATCTGCATTGATATCTCTTACTGGATGGCAAAGATATCAGCTGTCTCCCTGTCATAACTTTCTGACCATAAATGGAACCCATTTTCAATATTTATCAGCTGGGCTGTTATTCGTAATTTATTGTCTGATTTCCTGACACTGCCTTCAAGAAGGGTTTCAACACCGAGCTTATTGCCTATATCCCTTACGTCAGTTCTCTGCCCCTTGAATGCAAAGGCTGAAGTGCGTGCAACAACATACAAATCTTTAATTTTTGTAAGGGCATTGATGATTTCTTCTGTTATTCCGTCACAGAAATATTCATTATCTTTTTCCGGGCTCATATCCTCAAAAGGAAGAATAACTATTGAATTCCGCTGAACCACCTTATCTCTTGCTCTTGTTTCTTCTTCCTTCTTACCTTTGGATTTATTTAATGATTCAGTCTTACTGAAACCCCGGGAAGAAACATCGAATATCCATGAGAATATTATGGCAAAGGGAAATCCAACGGCAAGAATGATTATCACCATTGTCGGTGTCCAGGAAGGAAGGTTCAAAGGCTCAAACACATTATTCACCAGTTCAATGATGACAAAGGCCGAAGTTGCATATACTACTATTACATGTATGACCCTGCGGCGCTTCAACTCCTGCCAGAAACTAA
>DOZA01000043.1:0-303 GCA_003518245.1 Bacteroidales bacterium
AACATCCAGCTTTTGCTGATCTTCTCCCTGTACATTGATTTTTCCTGCCCTGCCTAAAATATCGGCAAGACCTGCTTTTCTTATCTTACTTGCCACCATTTTTGCTGCAGTACCAATATGATGAAGCAGTCGGGAAAACTCACCTTTGGCTTCGGGGTAATCTTTTTGCCTCCGGATAATAAAATCATCCAGGGTTGTAATATTATAACTTTTCATGATCCGGGTAAATAAGGTTAGTATTTCATAAAGTTACAAATAAGCTTCAAGAAAAATAATATTAGTACAATGATTTGAGCCTAAAAT
>DOZA01000043.1:310-4569 GCA_003518245.1 Bacteroidales bacterium
ATAATTTTGGGAAAATTGTCCAAATGAGAGTATTTAAATTCGGAGGGGCCTCAGTAAAAAATGCCGATGCAATAAAAAATATAGGCAATATTATTGCCAGTTCTGATATGCCTCTCGTTGTAGTGGTTTCGGCATTAGGTAAAACAACCAATGCTCTTGAGGCGGTCGTTAATGCAAGATATGATAAGAAAGATGATCCATTATTACTGTTAAAAGGAATATTTGATGATCACCTGTCTCTTATTACTGAACTGGGGCTTGATGATAAAGAACTAAATGATTGCCTGAAGGATTCATATGATGAAGTAATAGAATATTTATCGGAGAATGACACGGGGGAGGATTATGACAGGGATTACGACCAGGTAGTATCAAGCGGTGAGATATGGTCGAGCAGGATTGTTGCATCATGGTTAATAAATGAAGGGTTAAGGTGCAAGTGGGTTGATATCAGGAAAGTACTTATTACAGATACTCGCTACAGGGATGCAAATATCCTATGGTCTGAAACAGAAGCGAGGGTAAATTTTGTATTCAGGGCCATGGAGGCAGATTTTTACCTTACCCAGGGATTCATTGGAGGAACAGCGGAAGGAATGAGCACCACACTTGGACGGGAGGGCTCTGACTATACTGCTGCAGTCATTGCAAACATGTTAAATGCATCAGAAGCACATGTGTGGAAGGATGTGCCGGGAATACTTAATGCTGACCCAAAATGGCTTGAGGACGCACTGGTGATGAAAAATCTCACCTACAGGGAAGCTGTTGAAATGGCTTTTTCAGGAGCAAAAGTTATACACCCCAAAACGATCAAGCCATTACATAATAAGAATATACCTCTTGTTGTACGATCCTTTATGGATACAGGGGACATAGGTACTATTATTATTGGTGATGAGCATGAGAATGAGGATCTGCCTGTATTTATAAGGAAGCAGGACCAGATATTAATATCCATACTGTCACGAGATTTTTCTTTTGCCATAGGAGATAATATATCCAGGATACTGAGTCTGTTCTATGAATATGGTATTAAAGCCAATATGGTACAGGCCAGTGCCGTTAGTGTTGCCGTGTGTGCTGATGATGATGGCCGTGGAATAAGGAGGCTGATAGAAGAACTTGAGAATGATTACAGTGTAATATATAATACAGGTGTTGAAATGCTTACCATCAGGCAATACACACCTGAAGCCATAAAAAAAGTATGTGGTGGTAGAGAAATTCTGGTGGAACAAAAAACCAGGCGTACGGTACAGATGGTTGTAAAGGCCTGAGAAAAAGGGTTATTCAAAATTAAGCCTGAAAGCTGCCATATAGCCTATTAAGGTTCCATCTATCTCCCGGTTTTCATAACCCAGTACGACAGATACAATCTCTTTTTCAATATCCATTGTAGCTGTATTATAATACCAGTTTTCAGTAAACTGGATTTTCCCAAGGTTATTCCTGTCAAAACCGGGTTGCAGCTCAGCTTTCCTTACTTCATCAGGTGACATCCTTTTACCTGTGTGGTAATCATAAGCCTTTATCTTTTCAGTATATACGGCATTAAATAATTCCGATATCATCCTGTTTCCCTGGTAGCCTTCCAGCTTTTCGACTTCCCATGGATCATCAGGGTTGGGTATTTTTATTATTACATCATAGATTATATCCTCGGCAACCATTATCCTTTGATTGGTCATATCATTATTAACTTCCGGATTGCATGAGAGTAATGCTGCCATTAATAAGAGGCAAACTAAAGATGTTGCTTTCATAACAATTATCTTTTGAATGTTAATAATCTTCCCCTGAGGTTATCGTTTATACGGCCCCTGTCATATGCCATTTCTCCGTTAACAAAAGTTTTTTCTACTGAGGAGCTGAATGATTGACCTTCAAACGGAGACCACTTACATCTATATAGTATATTTGTTTTCGTTACCTTCCAGTTATTGTCAGGGTTGACAAGGCAAAGATCTGCCTTATATCCTTCCCGGATAAATCCCCTCTCTTCAATATTAAAGACAATAGCAGGGTTATGGCACATCTTTTCTACTATTTTCTCGATGTTTATTTTACCCTCTTTAGATAATTCCATCATTGCTACCAGTGAATGTTGAACCAGTGGTCCTCCGGATGGAGCCATGGTATAAGGATTTTGTTTTTCCTCAAAAGTATGAGGAGCATGATCGGTTGCAATAATGTCTATCCTGTCATTATTGATGCTTTCAATAAGAGCACGGCGGTCATTAGCGGTTTTAATAGCAGGGTTCCATTTTATTAATGTCCCTTTATTCTCATAATCTTTATCATCAAACCACAGATGGTGCACACATACCTCGGCTGTTATCCTTTTTTCATTTAACGGAATGCTGTTATCAAACAG
This sequence comes from Bacteroidales bacterium, assembly GCA_003518245.1. Lineage (GTDB taxonomy): Bacteria > Bacteroidota > Bacteroidia > Bacteroidales > VadinHA17 > UBA9300. The sequence goes on from DOZA01000043.1 coordinate 2,688, forward strand.
TTGCATCTCATCAGCTGTTGACAGGTGCAAAATATGTAGCCTGGTATTAAATTCCCCAGCCAGACGTACAGCCAGTGATGATGATTTTAAACATGCTTCATGGCTCCTTATCTGTGGATGTAAATCTACCGGGATATTATCGCCATATTTATCTTTGTACTTTTTAAGGTTTGCCTGTATGGTAGGTTCATCTTCACAGTGGCATGCTACGGGAACGGTTGATTCGGCAAATATCATTCTCAGGCTGTCCATATTATCGACCAGCATATTTCCCGTAGAGGCACCCATAAATACCTTTACGCCGCAGGTGGTAAGAGGATCAATTTTTCTTATTTCCTCAATATTATCATTGGTGGCTCCAAAATAGAAGGAATAATTGCACAATGATGTTTCTTCAGCTATTCTCTGTTTTTCCTTCAGGTTTTCATGTGTTATTGTCTGGGGTATGGTATTGGGCATTTCCATAATGCTGGTAACACCACCTGCCACTGCAGCCCTGGTTTCAGAATTTATATCGGCCTTATGTGTAAGACCTGGTTCCCTGAAATGTACCTGGTCGTCAATTATTCCAGGTAGAAGGAGCATGCCGTCAGCTTCTATAATATCGGTACCATTAGGAATAGTGAAATTCTCATCCAGAGTATAGATTGATTTAATCCTGTCATTCTCGATCAGTACACTGCCCCTGAATTTTTTCCTTTCATTAACAATTACTGCCCTATGAATAAGTTTCTTCATTTTTGCAACTTTCTGTCATACTTTCTGAAAAAGCTTCTGCATTTCATCTTAAGCACTCCCCATAATGCTTCATTGAATATTCCACCACTCATTTTCGATGTTCCTTCCTGCCTCTCGGTAAAGATTATTGGTATTTCCTTTATCCTGAAGCCCAATTTCCATGTGGTAAATTTCATTTCAATCTGGAAAGCATAACCCCTTGATCTGATATTATCAAGTCCTATTGCTTCAAGCACTTCCCTTTTGTATGCTTTAAAACCAGCAGTTGTATCTTTTATCCTCAGTCCTGTAACCATTCTTACATATATAGAAGCCATATAAGACATAAGAACCCTGCCAAGAGGCCAGTTTACCACGTTAACACCTGAGATATACCTTGAGCCTATGACCAGGTCGGCGCCATTAATGCAGGTATTATAAAGCCTTACCAGATCATCAGGATTATGGGAGAAGTCAGCATCCATCTCGTATATCATATCATAACCCCTTTCTATAGCCCATTTGAAACCTGTGATATATGCTGTCCCTAGTCCAAGTTTGCTTTCCCTGCTTATCAGGTTGAGGTTCTGGCGGTTTTTTTGTATTTTTTTGACAATATCACCGGTACCATCGGGAGAGCTGTCATCAATAACAAGAATATCAAAATCAACCTCAAGTGATGAGATACTGTCAACTATCTTTTCGATATTCTCTTTTTCATTATATGTTGGTATGATTACCAGGTTGCCCGCCATATAATTCTTATTTAATATGCGAAAATACTTAATTCAATTTTAATAACGCGAATTAGCGCGAATTTTTACGAATTATCGCGAATCGGGTAATGATAGTTTTGAAAATTATTTTCAACAATTGTTTTTGGTAATCAAAAAAGATGTCTATTTTTGCAGCCGCTTTTGGCGCAATTGTTCTTTGTATATATTAAAAAGATATTACAATTACCCAGGGAGTGACGGGTAATAATTTTTGTAAAAAGTTCAAAAAAGTTGTATCTTTGTCGCCCCTCCACCGGATTTTATCCGGAAGAAAAGGAACGACATATAGTTAAAGAAGTTTTTTGAAAAAGATATATTTTCCACCCGAACAAAACCTGAAGGTGGATGTTATTTTAGTTGACGCAGAACGCTAAACGCTAAACGCGAAA
>DOZA01000076.1 GCA_003518245.1 Bacteroidales bacterium
CTCTCCTTTTTTTTTTTATCATATTATTAACATTTTTTATGGCCTGATTATTGATAATTAATATTGAGGATGATTAACTTTACGTTTTTCTCCCCTTGTCTAAATATAAATATAGAGAATGAAACTTATTCTTGCCTTTATCACTTTTATTATATTAACCTCAAACTTAAAATCCCAGGTTTATGAAAATGCTATATACGAGCATATGGAATACCTTAGACGGGAAAGGATAATGTCTGAGTATAACCCGAAAGCATATGAGAACATTGGTGGCACTCCTTACCTGAACAAAGAATTTGAACCAGGAAAGGTTTATTTGAAATCAGGTGAGGTTTTTACCGGTGAATATCGTTTTGATCTGTATGCTAACCAGATACAGTTTATAAACGAGGGTAGCCGGTATGTAATATCATACCCTGATAAAATATACAAGGTTGAACTTAATGGCCATACATTTAAATATATTGATTATAAGATAGATGCAGGTATTAGAAATGGTTATTTCATTACCCTTGTTGAAGGCTATTATTCACTTTACCTGAAGAAAAGTAAAAGACTGAAAGATCCTGTTCCTACAAAACCTTACCAGCAGGCCAGGCCGGCAAAATTCCTTGACTATAAAGATTGTTACTATATTAAGATAGGGGATGAGCCTGCCATAAGGGTCAAAAATATGAAGGGTATAATTAAGATCAGTGGTAATCTTGGATTGGATGTAGAGGATTTTATTAAACGGGAAAAGATTAAATTGAGTCGTGAGTATGACCTGGTTAAACTGGTTAATTATATTAACAGCAGGTTACTCGAGTAGTTAAATATATAAAAATGAGATTGTTATGGGTGGTAAATTTAAATTATTAATCATTATGACCCTGGCATTTTCATATATCAGTACGCAGGCTCAGGAAAAGTGTGAGGTGTTGTCGGAAAACCTTAGAGGTGAGTATCGCGGGGAATGCAAAAGGGGCCTGGCTCATGGTTATGGAGAAGCCCAGGGCAAGGATCACTATATTGGTGACTTTAAGAAAGGTTATCCCCATGGGAATGGTACCTATACGTGGTCTTCGGGTGAAAGATATGAGGGGGAATGGGAAAAAGGACTACGTGACGGGGAAGGTACATATTACTTCTTTGCTAATGGCAAAGATTCAGTAATATATGGCAGGTGGATAGATGATGAATATGCAGGTGTTTACCATGAGAGGGCTTATAATGTTGATTTCAGGAATAATATTGGCAGGGTGAGCTTTGTAAAACTGCATGGCAACGAAAATTATGTCAGGCTTAAATTTATGCGTAACGGTGCTGAAAGTACTAATATCAGTAATGTACTGCTGTCCGGCGATTCAGGAACGCAGAGTACTGACAGGATGTTTACAGGTCATGAGCACGTAGATTTCCCCTTTAAAGGTAAAGTAAGATTCTCTGCACTAAATGCATTCCATTCTGCAACCCTCAACTGTGAACTCCGGTATAAGATTTTTGAACCTGGCGCATGGGTTGTTTCTATTAATTATTGAGCTGCCCTTAAATTTTAATCAATAAATGAAATATTGGCTGAAGCTTATCACCCTTCTTTTCTTTTTGTTTATAAGGATAACCTTCCTGGTAGCACAGACATACTATATTCAGGGATGCATTGTTAATAATAATAATGAGGAAATCAGTGGTTTAATCGATTACAGGGATTGGAAGTTCAACCCCGGGACCATTAAATTTATTCCAGGTGATGATAATATACCACTTACCTATGATCCTTTTACCTTAAGGTCATTTACTGTCAATAATGAAAAATTCATAAGTGAGACAGTGTCAGTTGAGAGGATACCTGAATCATATGATGAACTGAAATATGATAGGAAGAGAGAAATATCAGAAGAAGAAGTATTTCTGAAGGTGATGGTTGAAGGTGAAACATCGCTCTTCTATTATAACGAGGAAAAATCAGGCAGGCATTTTTATATCAAAAAGGGCAGAGGAGGCGAAATAATTGAATTAAAACAATATAATGCTATTGTTGAGATTGAGGGTAATGAAGAAGTTGTGGTAAAAGATGAATATAAGGATCAGCTTGCAGGTATTATGAGAGACTGTAGTATGATACTACCCCTGGTTCATCTGGCCGATTACAGCATGAAAGACCTTATTGAGCTAACCGATGAATATAATAAGTGCATGAAGTCAGAGGTTGACTATATTGCAAAATTGCCCTCTTATGAATTTGAACTGTCCCTGTCAGCAGGGCCTGCAGCTTTCTTTATTGATTTTTATGGCAGTGGCTCGCAGGACCTTACAGCCGCTGAGTTCCCGGTTAGCATTAAACCGGGTGTGGCAGTTGGACTAAATATAATATTTCCCTTTGCACGAAAAACTCTCTCAAGCTATAATGAACTTGGCATTGGTATTTATAGAACAACAGCTGAGGTACTGTGGTATGTAAGTAAAAATGATTATGAGAATGTGGAAATAGGTATAGGAGCTGCAAATATTAGTCTTTTAACAGCTATAAGATATACTTATCCGGCACCTGGTTTTAAACCTTTTCTATATGCGGGCCTGGTAAATATGTACAGCCCTGCTATCACTAATGATAAAACATCTGTGGTACATTTTTTTACAACTGATACGGAAAATATCTCGGAAGCCATTCCCGGATACAGGAGGTATTCACCTGCACTGGCGGCCGGGATAGGTATGCGATACAAAAAGATCGGCATTGACCTGAGGTACCAAAGACCTGGCAGTATCTCAAATAAAATCAATGTTGATTCCCGGATAAATAATGTATTTTTATTTTTCAGTTACTCCTTTTAACTTACGGACAAATAATTTAACATTGTTAATATGAATGATCTTATAAAGAAGATATTCAAATGTGTGGAAATGGGGAAGATAAACCTTACATCACCATACCCGCCTGATATGAAAGACCAGGATGGTGCCGATGAATTAACCCGGCAAGCCCTTGACAACGGTATTCATCCATCTGATATTCTTGACTCAGCAATGATACCTGCAATGGAGGTTGTGGGGAATAAGTTCAGCAGGAATGAAATTTTTGTTCCCCAGATGTTAATGTCGGCCAAGGCAATGAGTGCTGCAATGGAACATATAAAGCCTTTTTTTAAATCCGGTGAGGCAAAAAGGAAAGGAGTGTTTATTATTGGTACTGTTGAGGGCGATCTTCATGATATTGGCAAAAACCTCGTTGCCATGATGATTGAAGGAGCCGGATGGGAAGTTATTGATCTTGGTGTGGATGTGAAAACAGAACAGTTTATAAGTACTATTAATGAATACCCGGGTTCACTAATAGGCTTATCAGCCCTGATAACCACTACGATGGAGAATATGAAAAAAACAGTAAACGAGGTGAAATCAAAATACCCGGAAACCAGGGTGCTGATAGGAGGTGCCCCGGTAACAGACGATTTCAGGAAAAAAATTGGAGCCAGTTTTTACTCACCTGACCCTCAGGGTGCTGTCAATTATCTTAATTCAGGTCTTCAGGTCTAAATAAAATAGTATGTACTCAAGTATGCGGGATAATGATGAATACTTATACCGCTTCAGGGCATATGAGCTTGAAATTAGCCCGGAAGAGATAATCGAATTTATTGATAAGAACCATCGAGGGGCAGGGAAGGAGTATAAATCATTGACCAGGGATTTGCTGGCTTATATTCCTGACGATCATGAATACAAGGGCGAATTGAAGGTATTTTATAAGCTGTGTTTTGAAGACAGCACTTCAAGCCTAAGAATCAATAATATTGATTTCAAACTGGCAGAAATCCTTTATAATGAAATGAGAAAATCGGAGATGACTGCTTTTTTTGTCTGTACAGCAGGTAATATTTTTTCTGATCTGAGTAAAAGATTTACAGCAGAGGGTGATTATCTAAAGGCTTATATAATAGATATAGCAGGTAATATTGCTGTTACAGCCACAGCTACTATGATTCACCGGAAAATTACTGAAGAAGCTGGAAGGATAGGAATGCGAACAACGAATTATTATTGCCCCGGCAATTGCGGGTGGAATATAAATGAACAGCAGAAAGTGTTTGAAATGCTAAGTGGTCATTATTCAGGTGTGATGCTAAGTGAAGTAAACCTGATGTATCCTGTAAAATCGATAAGCGCGATAGTGGGTATAGGTAAGCATGTGTCCTTCAGGGAGAATACCTGTGAGCTATGTCATAATATTAAATGTCCTTACAGGAATAAATCACATCAGGAGGGCAAATGAAACATGAGATTGAAATAATACAGGACGGTGAATCAATAAGTATAAAAGCTGGTGACGGGGAAGTATTGCTGGATGTGCTGAGAACAAAAGGTTATAATATATATTCACCATGCGGAGGGGAAGGTACATGCGGAAAATGTACTGTTCATATAATAGGCAAAGGAACAGTTGCTGCATGCAGGTATATCATTTCTGAAGATATTACTGTAATACTACCCGGAGCAGGCGAAATGAATGTTCTCAGTACACAGTATGAAAATACGGTGGATATTGATTTCATGCCGTTTTATGATGCCCGGTTGTCGGGCAGGCCTGTTGGATGTGCACTGGACATAGGGACAACCACTATGGTATATTACTTTATCGATCTAAAAGATGGAACTCTACTGAGAACATATTCAGATATAAACCCGCAGGTAAGATATGGGGCAGATGTTATCAGCAGGATTAATTATTGCACAGAAAATGATGATGGTTTAGAAACCTTGCAGTCATTGCTGGCAGGATCAGTAAACAGTAATATCAGGAGGTTAATAAATGATACTCAAAGAAAAGAAGATGATATAATATCAATAAATATTGCTGGTAATACAACTATGCTTCACCTGATGGCCGGAGTGGATCCTTCACCAATAGCCTTTGCTCCTTTTACCCCTGTTTTTACAGAACAAAAAAATCTTAATCCTTCTAAACTGGGTATAAATATTAATGAGCAGGCTTCAATAAAAATGCTTCCTTCTGTAAGTGCTTATGTGGGATCCGATATCGTTGCCGGCCTGGCTTCAATTGACCTTGAAGGGTATGAAACATGCTTATATATAGATATTGGTACTAATGGAGAGATAGTACTTGTTAACAAGAATAAAATATTTGCCTGTGCCACAGCGGCCGGGCCTGCTTTTGAAGGAGCAAGAATATCGTGTGGCTGCCCTGCGGTAGAAGGTGCTATCAATACTTTTAAAGAAGGTTATTTTACAACCATAGGAAGAACTGATCCTGTTGGTGTATGCGGGTCAGGGCTGGTTGATATAATAGCTTATATGCTGGATAAGGGCCTGGTATCTGCTACCGGTGAAATAACAGATGAGCTTGAGATATTTACCGATGGTAAGAAAGATCTGAGGATTACCCAGCAGGATATAAGAGAGGTGCAACTGGCAAAAGCGGCAATATCGGCAGGTATTGATATATTACTCAGGAGAGGCGGTTGTTGTTATGATGATGTAGAGTTATTGATACTGGCCGGTGGTTTTGGTAATTATATATCAGTTGATAATGCTATGAGAACAGGCATATTGCCTGCAGAGCTAAAGAATAAGGTTATACAGGCAGGTAATGCAGCTGGCACAGGTGCCTTGCTGGCATTAAAATCCCGGGAATTCAACCATCAACTCGATAAGCTGGCTTCACGTATCGAATATATTGAACTTTCTGCCGACAGGGAGTTTGCGAAACTCTACGTTGACAGGATGAATTTCGAGTAAGTAGCGCAGAGCACAGGGCACAGGGCACAGAGCAGGGAGGGTGTTTTGAATAGAATGTGAGGAGGCTGGGAGACTAAATGACTGAGTGACTGAGTGACTAAGTGACAGAGTGACTGAG
>DOZA01000270.1 GCA_003518245.1 Bacteroidales bacterium
TCACTACCTGACTCCATAAGGGGTATCCAGTCATTATCAAGGAAAGCATCACTATTTTCCCTGAGTATCATTGTTGTCTTTGCCAGGTAATCCAGGTCTTTATCTACCTGGTGATACCTCCCTGGTCTGTAAAGGTTCAGTTCAGAACCATAACCATTAAAAAATGCTATTGCTATTTCCCTGTGAAGTATTGCTTCTCCCACGTCAAGAACCCTGAAGATAGCAAACTCGGGTTTGATTATCTTGTTAAGGTTCAATTCAGGCGAGAGGAATATAGCATTATGCACCCTGCCTGATACTATACCTGGCATATCTTTTGTTACTGCCATACCTTCTGAATACATTACCACTCCTTCCCTTACACTNNNNTGCCTGCAATTCATAGCTTGAGCTTCCCCTGGTATCCAGCACAACACCGTCTGCCTCAATCTCCTTTATAAGCCTCGCCATACCTCTGTAATGATTTTCCTGCCTGGTACTTTTATCCCATGGATTATATGCAATAAAGAACTTTGTATTTGTTTGCCTTGACATCCGCGCAAAACTCCTTAACTGATTTGTACCGCCGGGTAAGTCATCGTACAGGTCCCATTGATTACGCATATCAACACCCAGTCGAGGCCATGTAGGCCATATACCATAAATATCCAGGTACCCGAATCGTTTGTTATAATCTCTCAGTTGTTCGCCGTAATTGTATCTTCTTTTAAACCTGTCATAAAATGATTTATCCCAGGCTTGCTGTAATACAGTGAGATAAGACTTCCTTATCCACTTCAGATCATCCCTCTCAAACAGGCTGTTATCAAACTCACCAAGATCGTATATGTACCTGTCCTTGAATATAAGCTTTAATCCATCCTGCCACGAGCCTTTGAAGACATCACCATATATACTGTAAGACATTCTGGCGCCTGGCGGTAACAGTGAGCTGTACCTCCTTAATATAGCACCATTATTTTCTCCGCGCCTGGTAAGAGCGACAAGTGATAATTCGCCCTCAATTTTCTTTACAGTGAATCCAAGATCCCAGGCATTGTCAGGCAGTATAACCCTCAAGGGCTCATAACCTGGCCGGTGAAGATATGCCCTTGCCAGATTCCATGGGCCCTTACCTGTTATATATACATTTTCAGGATCTTCGCCCATAGGTAATACATTACTTATTTCAATGGTATCCAAACCATCATTCTGAAATGCTATCTCCCCCCTCCATCCCGGGTGATTACCACCAAAAGACGTGAAAGAAACACGCAGTGAATTTTCAAAACTCATGATAAAACGAGTACCTACAAGGCTGGCATTTACATCGCTTGAAAGATGATACCTGTCATTTGATTCAAAGCTGAATACCGGAAATGATAATTCATTACCTGTTTCAGTGCTATCACTTAAAAGAAGTTTTTCAATCCTCAACCCCCTGCCTGTTGACAGACCAATATTGTTTAGCTCCTGGCATATAGCTTCATGCCATGAAATAATAGAAAACAGAGCTATTATGATAAACCATTGCTTCATCTCAGAAAATATATGTTTTTCATATAATTGCTATAAGCGAAAACAGTCATGAACATAACTTTTCGCCTTCGCATACGTAAATATATGTGTTGTTCTTTACAATTTCTTAAAATAGTTGTACTTTTAATTATTAAATTGCAAAAATCATAAAACAGGCATATTATATGAAGTACCTTAAGTACATAATAATAATACTTATTACAGTGTTAATGTCTTCCTGTTTTGCTTCCAGGCAAAATCCATATGCCAGGAAAAAGAAAAAAAATTCTTATGTTAGCGCTACCCAGCTCGGACGTAACAAGTATTTTTTTACTAACGAGTATCAGAGAAAGCTTAAAAAAAATTACAAGAAAAAACGCTATTGATTATCACCCGTATTATATATCTATTGCCAGCTCATCATATGCCAGTTCAACACTGGCAGGTAATTCTTTTGAAATTTCACTATGCAAACCCATCTGGTGACTTATATGTGTGATATACCCTTTTCTTGGTGAAACTTCATTTATCAACTCTATTGCTTCTCTAAGGTTAAAATGGGAAAGATGTTTTTCTTTCCTTAATGCATTAATAACCAAATATTTAACACCTATCAGCTTCTTCTTGTTTTCCTCTGAGATATAATTTGCATCTGTTATATAAGCAAAGTCATTAATTCTGAAACCATAAACAGGTAACCTGTAATGATGCACCTTAACAGGTAGGATTTTAATATTACCAATCCTGAAAGGATCTTCATCTATGTTAATAAGATTCATCTGTGGTACTCCGGGATATTTATTTTCAGAAAATACATAGGGATACTCTCTCTTCACAGCCTGCTGTACCCTTTCGTCGGAATAAATATCTATAGGTTTCTTACTTATGTAATTAAATGCCCTGACATCATCCATTCCACCAATATGATCCTTATGTTCATGAGTAAGCAGAATACTATCAAGCTTTTTAACTCCTGCCCTAAGCATCTGTTGCCTGAAATCGGGTCCTGCATCAATAACAATATTTCTCTCCCCTGTCTCGATCAACAACGATGACCTCAGTCTTTTATCTTTAGAGTCTTTTGACTGGCAGGTCAAACAATTGCATGCAATAACAGGAACACCCTGTGAAGTACCGGTACCTAGAAAGGTTATTCTCACTTTTGATGTTTTAGATACTCAAAATAAGCTAAAATATTTCATTTCTGAAATGCAGAATGTTTTCATAAGGGGTATTTTTATTATTTTAGGGCAAAACAAAAAATTTGAAAGGTAGATTATTTTTAATCCCTGTCACTCTGGGATCTCCTGATTACAGGTATGTCATACCTGAGAAAGTGCTGGAAATAATTATCTCGCTCAGGAAATTTATTGTTGAAGATATTCGCAGTGCCAGGAGATTCCTGAGGATGATTGATCCACGATTCCCCATTGATGAATCAGAGTTTATGATATTAAATAAACACACTGATTATAAGGATCTTGATGGCATGATGTCCTTTTTAAAGGAAGGGTCTGATACAGGTCTAATGAGTGAGGCCGGTATTCCGGGTGTTGCTGATCCGGGCTCTGACCTTGTTCTGCAGGCCCACGAAAATGGTTTCAGGGTTATTCCACTGATTGGTCCGTCTTCTATCTACCTTGCCCTTATGTCATCAGGCTTGAATGGTCAGAATTTTGCTTTCAACGGATACCTTCCCATAAAAAGGGCTGATCGCATCAGGGAGATAAAAAACCTGCAAACAATGGCACGCAGGGGGCAGAGTCAGATATTTATGGAAACACCCTACCGTAATATGAAATTGCTTGAGGACATAGCAGCCACACTTGACAATAATATATACCTGTGTATCGCTGCCAATATTACCCATCCTGACGAATACATTACCACAAGAACAGTATCAGACTGGCTGAAAAAAGGGTTTCCTGATATAGATAAGAAACCTGCCATCTTTATTATCGGGATTAAAAGCTGATAGTTTTTTATATTTTTAAACATGATGTGACAAGCAGGTATAATAAATACTTTTTGATAAATTGCCATCTTAATAACTAAACCAAGATCAAATGTTAGCAAAAAAAACAATTATTACTGTATTATTCCTTGGAGTGTTTCTTTTCTCACATAGCCAGGAAGTAGATATGGATCTTTTTCACGGCCTTAAACCCAGGAATATAGGTCCGGCTGGTATGAGTGGCCGTGTAACAGCAATTGCTGTTGACAATAATAATCCCGAAATATTTTACGTAGGAACGGCTTCAGGTGGTTTATGGAAAACAACCAGCGGAGGAGTTCAGTTTGAACCTGTTTTTGACGAAATGGAAGTTGCTTCTATAGGGGCACTGGCTATCGATCCCCTGCGCCCTGACATTATCTGGGCCGGCACAGGTGAAGGAAACCCAAGAAACAGCATTACAGGTGGTTACGGACTGTATAAAAGCCTGGATGCAGGAAAAACATGGGAGCTGGTTGGTCTTGAAGCAACAAGACATATACACAGAATAGTTATTAATCCCAATAACAGCGATATCGTATATGTAGGTGCTATAGGAAGTCCCTGGGCACCCAATAAAGAAAGAGGGGTATATAAAACAACCGATGGAGGTAAGACATGGAAACAGGTATTATATACAAATGAGACATCTGGAGTTGCTGACATGGTAATGGACCCTCTGAATCCTGATAAATTGATTGTAGCCATGTGGGATCACCAGAGATGGCCATGGTTCTTCAACTCTGGAGGCGAAGGATCAGGACTCTATTTAACACAGGATGGGGGTCAGTCATTCAATAAAATAACAAATGGATTACCTGAGAAAATTGGCAGGATTGGGATTGCAATAGCCCGCAGCAAACCAGAGTATGTATATGCTTACGTGGAATCAGAAACAAACGCTATATACCGATCAACCGATGGTGGTTTGAGCTGGGGAAAAAGGGGAACTGAAAATATTGGGTCAAGACCATTTTATTACGCTGAAATATATGTTGATCCTTCAAATGAAAACAGGTTATACACATTATACTCAAGAATTAATAGGAGTGAAGATGGTGGATTAACATTCCCTGAGCAAATAGCAGGCAGTGTACATAGCGATCATCATGCATGGTGGATTAATAGTTATAATCCCAAACATATGATAGAAGGTAATGACGGAGGCCTGGCAATAACTTATGATATGGGTAAAACATGGAGACATATTACTAACCTACCCATTGGCCAGTTCTATCATATTTCAGTTGATATGGAAAAGCCATATAATATATATGGTGGATTACAGGATAATGGTTCATGGAGAGGACCTGCCTATACATGGACCAGGGGTGGCATTATAAATGAAGCATGGGATTTTCTTATTGGTGGTGACGGTTTTGATGCCCTTCCCATGCCCGGAGATACAAGATACTGCTATGCACAATCACAGGGAGGTGCCCTGCAAAGAATTGATACAGAAACCGGAAACAGCAAAAGTATTCGACCTGCAGCTAAAGGTAAAGAAAGGTTAAGATTTAACTGGAATGCAGCCCTGGCACAGGATCCTTTTGAGGATAATACAATATATTTCGGCAGCCAGTTTGTTCATAAAAGCACCAGTAAGGGCGATGATTGGGAAATTATTTCTCCTGACCTGACAACTAATGACCCGGAAAAACAAAAACAGAGACAAAGTGGCGGACTCACAATCGACGCTACAGGTGCCGAAAATCACTGTACCCTGCTGGCCATTGAGCCCAGCCCGCTAAAAGAAGGACTGATATGGGCAGGATCAGATGATGGTAAACTACATATTACAACAGACGGTGGAGAAAACTGGGAAGAGGTAGGTAAAAATATTAAGGACATGCCCGAAGCTTCATGGATACCACAGATTACTGCATCTGAACATAATGAAGCTGAAGCGTTTGTTGTCGTAAACGATTACAGGCAGGGCGATTATAGTGCCTACCTGTACAGAACGAAAGATTATGGCAAATCATGGGAACAGATAATCGATAATAATGATGTATGGGGATATGTACTATGTTTCGTGCAGGACCCTGTAGAACCCGATCTTATGTTTGCAGGTACTGAATACGGACTGTATGTAAGCTTTGATGGATCAAGAACATGGAATAAATGGACCGTGGATTATCCAACTGTTTCAACATATGACATGACCATTCATCCCAGAGAAAACGACCTTGTGATTGGAACATTTGGCCGTTCTGTTTGGGTCATTGATGATATTACCCCTCTCAGGGAAATAGCCCGCCGAGGAAACGATTTTTTCAACCAGGATCTTGTTTTGTTTGAACCAACTGAAGCTACCATGGCCGAAACAAAGAATCTCCCCGGATACTATTTCAGGGCTGATGCCATGTTTGAAGGAGATAACAGACCCAATGCAGCAATGATATCATTCTATACAATTGAGAAAGGTAAGGACAAAATGAAGCTGTTTATCCTAAATGAAAATGGTGATACCCTGAGAAAAATGGATGCCGAGTATAAAAAAGGTTTTAACAGGATATACTGGGATTTTTCAATGGATCCACCCGAAATGCCTGGTGTGATAAGGGATGAAAGTGAAGAAAGAAGAAGGAACTTTTTTATGTTCCGCAGAGGAGCAAAAGTACTTCCCGGTAATTATAAACTTGTACTTTGCCATGATGATCTAAACTCATCAACAAATATAAAGGTGAGTAATGATCCCAGAATGCCTGAACCAGATATTGAAACGATGAATAAAATCAGGGCAAGAGCACTTGAATTACAGCCCAGGATCATGGCATATAACGAAAAGTATACGACATTCAGGAAAGTAAGAAACAGCCTTGCGAAGATGAAAGAATTAATATCTGATGAAATGCCATTCGCAGAAAAACATAAAGAGGTTTATGATTCTGTAAATAAAGAATATAACAAGGTTATGAGATTACTGACTAACAGAAGGGAAGGACTGGCCAGGGCCATGTTCGGCATTAACGTTCTTTACAGAGCTACAACATCCCTGACCGAGGCAGAAGAAGAGTCTGTTAACAAAGCTGTGAAAGCCATGGATGAAGCTGAACAAATGATTGATACTTTCATCAGTGATAAATGGCCTGAATATATTAATTTCTTCAAGGAAAATAATATCACACTTGATAAGATATTGAAATAGACCAGGGTTTCTGACTATGGGGGTGTATCAAAAGCCGGTAATTATTATTTCCTGGCCTGTCTTCTAAATTTTATGTTGCTTATTAATAATATGTTATATTTCTTTAAACGGCTTTTAAAAGTAAAAAAATCAAGATTTTTTTACTTTTGATACACCCCCCAGGCCGGAGGGATAAGGCTAAGGTTCATTCTAATGGTATGGACCTATTATTACTTTATCCAGTACAACATCAAAAGCAAGAGGGGTATATCCGGGCACAACATATGAGCCGGTTGATCCATAACCGAGTGAGCTGGGTATTACCAGTAAGGCCTTTCCACTTTCCTTCATATAGGAAACACCCTCGTCTATGCCCTGGATAGTATTGCCGGAACCCAGTGCGAAACGAAAGGGATCAGAATTAAGGTTACTGTCGAATATTCTTCCGTCAAGGAAATAACCAACATAATATATCTCCACTGTATCACCTGTTACAGGTTGGATACCGGTTCCTTCTGTCATCTCAATATAATATAATCCGCTCTCCGTGGGCTCTGTATCAATACCCTGGTCTTTAAGGAAATTAGCTATTATTTTCATCTCTTTCTCTTCATTATTATCCTTGAAACAGGATACCATGCCTGCAAGTAGAATAGCTGCCAGCAGAAAGCTGAATAATAACCTGGTTTTGTTTTTCATAACTTTATAAAATGGTGTTTACTGAGCACGATAATAACAAATATCATGCAAAAAACACTAATTAACTTCTACTACTTTTACTTTATAAACAAGGATAGAGCGGGCCGGTATCCTGTTCTCATCTCCCAGGAGCCCATATCCCAGGTATCCCGGTAGTATAAGTATAGCTTCTGATCCTTCCTCCAACAACTGGACACCCTCATTCAGACCTGAAGGAATATTCGATTTCCCAACACTGAATTTCATCAGGCCCTCATTATTTGAATTATATATTTCTGTTCCATCAAGCAGGCTGCAAACATATTCAAGTACAACATTATCACCATAATTTATGTTGCCTTTCTCCGGTATATTTTTAGAAATCCAGAGGCCTGTTTCTGTTTCCTTCATTTTTAGGCCTTTTCTTTCAATATAACTTTCAATCCTTTCACGGTCTTTTATCAGTAATTGCCTGTTTATTTCTGTAAGCTGTTCCTTGCTTAAACTATTTGTTTCTGATTGTCTGTTATTGTCATTCCTGCAACTGGTAAATATGATGACAGAGGGTATAAATACTATAAGAATAAACTTACTCATGTCACTTTATTAGTTAACTTTTAAGTTCTTCCAGTTTACCAAGCAGTTTTTCAAAGTATTCAAGGCATTCATTCATTGTACCGGCATATCTCCCTCCTGCAGCATTTTTGTGTCCACCGCCATCAAAATATTCAGCAGCAAAGGTATTAACATTAAAATCACCTTTCGATCTTAAGGATATCTTTATATGATCTTCCTTTTCAATAAAAAGTGCAGACAAAATAATACCTTTAACAGATAAGGGTATATTAACAAATCCTTCGGTATCACCAACCTTATGCCTGAACCTTTGCAGATCAGCCCTGTTCAGATAAATATAAGCTGTACTATGCTCCTCCAGATACACCAGTCTTTCATAGGTTGCAAATCCCTGCAGGCGTAATCTGTTAATTAAAAAATTATCATAAACATTTGAAACTATTGAATCCTTGTCAAGGCCGTTATCCAGCATTACTGCAACTTTTCTCAGTGTATCACCATTAAACGTTCCAAAGCTGAAGTTCCCTGTATCTGTCATCATCCCTACAAATACTGCTTCCATAAATTGCTTATCAATACAAAATTTATCATCCATTTTATTAACGAGCAAGAATACCAGTTCTGCAGTGGAGCTGAATTGAGGTTCTGATATCAGAAGGTCCACATCAATATCAGGATCAGGATGATGATCAATCAGTATTTTTCTTGCATCAGAAGTTCTGATATGGTTCTTTATATTACCCGATCGATCAATGCTATTGAAATCCAACATAATAATAAGATCAGCCTCTCTTATATGTTTTACAGCCTTGCCGGGTTCTTTTTCACTTACAATGATTGATTCAGTTCCTTTCATCCACAGGAGAAAATCCTGTATAGAGTTAGGACTTACCATCACAGCTGGTTTACCAAGATGCTCAAGATATCTGTTAAAACCAACCATTGAACCTATAGCATCACCATCGGGATTATGGTGACATACCAGCACTATATTATTTGATCTATCAATTAAATCAGATAATAGTTTATTATATTTAACTTGTATTACTCTCATAATGAAATAACAATTTTCAAATATAGAAATTATTAGGTTAGACTTAAACAATTGATTATGCTTAATGACTTCACCTTTGCTTTCATCAAACCAAATGCTGTAAAAAACAGTAATATCGGTCCTATACTTTCTATGATCAATAAAGCGGGGTTTCGCATTTCAGCAATGAAGATGATTCACCTTACAATATCGCAGGCAGAATCATTTTATGCTGTTCACGGTGAAAAACCATTTTTCAGGGATCTTGTTAAATTTATGTCTTCAGGCCCTGTTGTAGCTATGATACTTTGCTGCGACAATGCAGTTGAAGAATTCAGGAAACTGATTGGTGAAACTGATCCTGCCAGGGCCGGAGAAGGAACAATAAGAAAATTATTCGCTACCTCTTTACAGATGAATGCCGTGCATGGTTCAGACAGCAACGAAAATGCTATAAAGGAAGCAGCTTTCTTCTTTTCAGAATTTGAAAGGTACTATTCCTGAATAATAAAGCAGATTACCTGAGTATTATCTCTTTGACCAATTCTTCACCAGCCTTTTCATTAAGCCTCTGCTTAAGTGATTCCTTAACCATGAAGAGCTCATTCCTCACCACTGATGAATTAAGGTGAATAAATAATTTTCCTTCTTTAATGTATACTTTTGAGGTACGTTTAGCTATTGCCATGCCGGCTATTTCTTCCCATGAATTTACCAGGCCTATTTCTTTTAACCTTTTGTCTATATTCATTTCCGAACGGTATTCTTTCAATACCTCGCTTAATATCATAGTTTTTTTACGCCTCATCAGGTCTTTCCCTTTCCATTTATTACTATTTCCCTGATACCCTCATCAATCATGAACAGCTTATATTCAATATTAATTTGCGATAACACAGCCTGCATCCGGTCCTTATGAGTATCAGTTATAAAGATCTGTCCAAACCTGTTATCAGACACAAGTTCTATTATCTGGGCAACTCTTTTTTCATCAAATTTATCGAATACATCATCCATTAGCAAAACAGGTTTTAAGCCTCCTTTTTTACTGATATATTCAAATTTAGCTAGTTTAAGTGCAACAAGGTACGATTTCTGCTGTCCCTGCGAACCAATATCCCTTATTGAGTATCCATCCATCTCAAGATTCAGGTCATCACGGTGAATCCCTGATGTGGTATATTTCAGTATCCTGTCTTTTTCAATATTCATATCAAAGAGTTCATTCATTGAATGATTCAGAAGCTGTGACCTGTAATTTAACTTAACCTGCTCCCTCTTCTCTGAAATATGATCATAATATTTCTGGAACAAGGGTATTATTTCCTCAACAAAAACTGCCCTGCTATCAAATATTCTTTTACCCGGTTTTTGCATCTGCATTTCCCATAATTCAAGCATCTGCCTGTCGAATTTACCTTCTGCAGCATAATCTTTAAGCAGCCTGTTTCTCTGCTTAAGAGCTTTATTATATGATATTATGTCATCCAGGTATTCGCGGTTAAACTGGCTTATAACATTATTCATAAATTTCCGGCGTTCTTCGCTCCCATCTGTAATAATACTATTATCAGCCGGTGATATCATAACTACTGGATATCTGCCTATATGCTCTGATATACGTGTATATTCCTTGCCATCTCGCCTGAAAACCTTTCGTTTACCCTTCTGTAAACCACACATAATTTTCTCACTGCCATGCTTATTTTGAAAAATGCCCTTGATAATAAAATAGTCATACCCATGCCTGATATTTATACTGTCAACACTAACAAAATAACTCTTGGTGAGTGAAAGGTAGTGGATAGCATCAAGTATATTAGTCTTGCCAACACCATTATCCCCAACAAAGCAGTTTATCCTAGGTGAAAATCCAATATCTATTTCACTGTAATTCTTAAAGTTCGACAGATTAAGCCTTTTAAGATACATTTCATTATACATTTATTAGAAGCAAATTTACTAATTCTTGCCGGCACTGTAATATTTCTTTTTCAACAGGTAATCTTAGAGGCCAACCTGTCAATATCAGGGGTATTTTTTTTATTAAATGTTTTATATACAAAGGAAAAAAACTACTTTTGCGAAACTTATTCAAACGATCGAAAGGCTTAAATAAAATATAAAATGGCAAAAGCTAAGAAGAAGGAATCACCAAAAGCTATTGAAGGTGTAGAAGAAACACTGACAAAGACCGAACAGTTTCTTGAGGATAATTGGAAATCAATCACTTACGGCCTTGCTGTAGTTGCTGTACTTGTAGGTGTTGTCTGGTTGTATAACAAGAGAATAGGCAATAAAACTGAAGAAGCCCTCTCACAGATGTATGTGGCCGAGGAATATTTTGCAAACGATTCTCTTGACCTTGCTCTGTACGGTGATGGAAACTACCTTGGTTTTATTGATATTGCTGACGAATACAGATCTAGCAGGCCAGGTAACCTGGCTAATTATTATGCAGGTATTTGTTTACTGAGATCTGGCCAGTATGAAGATGCTATCGATTACCTTGAAAAATTCAAAAAGAATGATATGTCATTAAGTCCTGTAGCACTTGGATGTATTGGAGATGCTTATGTTGAACTGGGTGAAACAGACAAGGGTATAGATTATTATCTCAAAGCTGCAGATTATTCAGATAATTCATTCTATAATCCGCTTTACCTGATGAAAGCTGGTCAGTTGTATGAACTTGAAGACAATTATGTGGAGGCGCTGAAAATATATCAGATAATCAAGAACGAGTATCCTGAGAGTTCAGAAGGCAGGAATATTGATAAGTACATTGCAAGGGTCAAGGTAATACAATAATGGCAACAGCAGACCTTTCATCATATGATCCTGATATTATACCATCAGCCGGTAATATGAAATTTGGTATAGTAGTATCAGACTGGAACAGGGATATTACATGGAACTTACTTGATGGTGCTGTCATGATACTTAAGAAACATGGCACCTTTGATGAGAATATCATTATTGAACATGTTCCCGGTAGTTTTGAGCTCCCTCTCGCAGCCCAGCTTTTGTATGAAAATAATGATATTGATGCTGTTATATGCCTTGGCTGTGTAATACAGGGTGAAACACCTCATTTTACTTATATATGCCAGGGTGTAACACAGGGCATTGCACAGTTGAACCTCAAGTATAATACCCCGTTTATTTTTGGACTTTTAACAACCGACACCCTGCAGCAGGCAATTGACCGTTCTGGAGGTATTCATGGAAATAAGGGAGATGAAGCGGCCCTTACTGCTATCAGGATGGTTGATATGAAGAGAAGAATAACGGATTGATCTACCTTAGTATTTTCCTCACAAATGCAACAGTGAAATAAGACATAAGGAACAAACCAATAAAACCCTCTATTCCTGACATCCACCTTATAGATCCATGTGGATAGTGGTCACCATATCCAATAGTTAAAAAAGTTATAGCGCTATGGTAAAATGCCCTGGCTACAATTGAAATCCTGTCATCAACCGAAGCTATAATATCAGACCGTGAAAACAACATCATAAACAGGTATATAAAACTGAATACCAGGTATGATACTACCATGGTAAAAAGCACCCTGATAGGATTGGTGGCATATTGTCCGGCAGCATCAAAGATGAGCCATCGAAAACCATATGAGATATAGGCAGGCAAAGCAGCTATACCTTCCCTGTGCTTTAAGGTCTCCAGTAATTCAGATTTCGACTCAAGGCGTTTAAACATCACATATGCCCTGTCTTCATCCTCATATTTACCTGTTACATTGAAATTCTCCTTTAGTATCCTGAACTGTTCTGACTTTTGTCTTATACTGGTGTCAGTCTGGCTCAATATTACTTTTTTGCACATATTATTGTTCCAGTCCATATATAATTTACCCAGCAGTCTCATCCCCGAAAGATTAAGGGTGTTCAGGTGATACTCCATATTAAAAGGTTCCATATCAATAATATCCTTCACAATCGAGTCAGAAAGGTCCAATGTACCAGCACCCGATATTCTTATATCAACATAATGATCAAGATGGCATGACCTTAGTGATAATTGTTTGAAATATGATCCGTTGAAGCTTAATTCGCCAGAGCCAAAATCTGTTTTTTCAAAACTTGCCTCGGCTGATTTCATTTCCATAAGGCTGAAGTCCTTCACCCCCGATCCCATGGATACACGCTTAAAGAAAAATTTGGTTCCTGAAAACAGAGCTCCCTCCATAACAAAATCGCCATCACCGTATACCGACCTGTTAAAATTAACCCTTCCGTGACCAAAATCCACAGCCCTGAAATCAACCCTGCTATTACCGAATTCCACACGTTCAAAAATCACATCACCCTTACCAAACGAGGCATAATGAAAATCAATCCTTCCGGATACTATACGTGATATCTTGAAAGAAAAATCACCCTCACCAAACCGGCTATTAATAAAAAGTATTTTCCCCGAATTGAATTCAGTATTGGCAAAACTAATATTACCCTTTGAGAAAACCATATCCTGAAAATCTTTCAAGCCGTCATTAATTACTGAATTCTTAAACTCAAAATCTCCTTCGGCAAAATGGGCACCTGTCAGTTCAATATGGCCATCCTTAATATATGTACTTGATAATGAAAAATTTCCTTTCCCTGACCTTATATTATTAAATAAGACCTGGCCACGAGCAAAATGTGATTCTTCGAAAGAAACATCTGAATCACCAAAATCTGTAAACGAAAAATCAGTGGCTGTATGTGCTATAAAAAAGGAATTCCTGGCTGAGAAATTATTTAAAACCACATAGTCTTTCCTGTCAATATCTTTTTGCTGCCTGTATACTGATAACGAGAAATCTTCCACCATGCAATTATCCAGTATTACATCCTTCCCTTCGTCAATTAAGGTATAAATATCAGCTGTATCCAGATTGCCCATCAGTTCAGTTGAAATTTCTTTGTTCTTATCATCCAGGAAGGTGATAATAGCTGTCCTGGGGTAACAAACCCCTTTCTCGGAAATAAACTTGACATTTTTTATTTCTACCTGGTAAGAAGAATATCTCATTTCCATATGTCTAATATATAAATATTTCCTTTAGCTTTTCCTGTTACACAGACTATTATAGGGGCAGTTTCTGCATTTTTGAATGTCTGAAGTCATAGTAATCGGTCTGTTATCATCAAAGATATCAGTGATAACCTTTTTCAGACCATCCATAAATGCATCTCTTATAAGGCTGTATGATTCAACAGATCCCTTATACTCGCCTTTCTTAATAACAAAAGTATCAAAGAAATTATCATTGAATATTTTCCGGACCGGGTAAAGTGAAGGTCTCAGGTCAGCTATTTTATCATTTTGCATAAACAGTTCGCAGTACAGAAGTGTCTGGAAGGCAGCATTATTTCTGTCTTTTGCATCATAATCAAACAGGCTGTCCATGTCTTTGATCTCAAGGCTGTCGGTTCCTGATTTATAATCCAGTATCCTGTAAATCCGTCCATGGCGGTCAACCCTGTCAATAGTACCTTCCAATCTTGCCTCCTTCTGTATTCCATTATGATTAAAAGAGACTTTACCCCTATACCTGGTTTCAGTTGATATTAAAGCCAGGGGAGCATAATGCATATCGGCTTTGATGATCTGTTTTGCCATTCTTTCAATAATGCTGGTTATTACAAGGTTTTTACCTTTAATACTACCTCTGCTGTTTTTCATAAATACTTTTCTAAAAGCCCTGCCTGCCAGGTCGCCTATAAGTTTTTCATCTCCGAGTATTTTACTTAATTCGCTTTCTTCCAGTAATTTACCTGTGTATGGCCCATACATATCTTTCATAAGCTGGTGAAGAATATTCCCGAATGCAAGAGAATCTACTTCATCAAGTATATCTTCAGTTTCCACAATACCCGCAATATACCTGTAATAAAATCTCATATTACATGTTATCCAGGTGTTAACAGCACTGGGCGACAGATATTTATTAGAGCTATCATCAATTAACAGGGATTTGAAAGACCTGTTAACATCAGGAGTACGCACTATTATATCTTTCACCTTAGATGAAGGCAAGATATTAAAGCGGGTATCCTTGAAAGAAGTATTGTATTTCTCATCATATTTCAACTGGAGCAGGAACCTGCTCATCTCTCCACTGCGTGTTCCATCAGTGCTGCTATTATAAATGAAACTTACATTTTCAGCCCTGTGCAGGAGCCTGTAAAAATAATAAGCATATATTGAATCAGAATGCTTAATAGTGGGTAAACCAAATGCTTCCCTCAGATTATATGGGATATATGAATTCCCTGCCGGTGACCTGGGTATCTTACCTTCGTTGGCTGACAGGAATATTATGTTCTTAAAATCAAGGGTTCTTGTTTCTAGAATCCCCATTACCTGTACTCCCTGAAGAGGCTCGCCTGAGAAAGGTATGACTATTTTCCTCATTATTCTGTCAATAAGCCTGGTATACAGATCTATACCAGGATCCATTTCCGAATCCTTTATTATATAGCTAAGTTGATTCAGAGGTAATATAAGGCTGTAAATATACTCCTGTTGTAAACTCAGGCGTGTACTTCCCTCCTCTTCAGCATCCAAATTCCTGTCAAACAGGTCAATTATATAAGACAGGATACCCTGCAAGTATTCAATGTTATTAAACTCTTCATCAAATATCATGGCAAATAATTTATTCGCCTGTAATGATCCGGTGTTTATCCTGATAATATTTTTCTCCCTTATCTCCCTGATAATAGAACCTGAATCAGCGGGGTAATTAAAAGCTATATACTGGTGCTGAAGAATATTGATTACATCATTATAATAGAATGTTGGACCATCATCACTGTAGTCCTTGTTTTTCTGCATCTTCAGAAGCTGATGTACAAGGCTGTATACGGGCGTCTGGAACAAGGGGTATCCCATGGTTACATTTATACTGCTGATCTGTGAAGGCAGGCTGTTAAGCACCGGTGTAAGCAAATTCTCATCTGCAAGGATTACAGCTGTTTCATTTGGATCATCACTTATTTCCTTATCCCCGACCAGGGAAGGTATCAGTTTAGCCTGAGCAACATCAGAGGGAGTTGAATACACATTAATGGTGCTATTAGATGATCCGGGTACGGTAATTTCTTGATTAACCGGGAATTCATAAATATTCTGCCGTATAAAATGACCGGCTTCATGCTCCGGATTATTTACATACAATGGATCATAATCCCAGTAAAACTCTGCCCTGCCATCTTTGTTTAACTCCCTGAGTATCTCCTTTTCACATCTGTTCAGGGCATTAAAACCAACAAAATGAAACATCTCTATGTCATTATACCATTCTGAGGGTGCTGATTTAACTATCTCTACCTGTTCACGTATAATCATACCTTCATATGCCAGGCCTTTTGACCGTAGTCTTCTCTTAAAAGTCATGAATATTTTTGACAGAATTTCCCAGACAGTAATAAAATCTGTCTTTTCATCTGTCATATTAGAGGCGTCAAAATTAATCCAGAACTGTTTGACTATTTTAATTATTTCTTCATCTAGTCCGCCAAATTTCTGATCAATCTCCTTAAGGTCAGCAAGGTTGGTAAAAAGTAATTCAGGATCAACCAGGTATTTATCTATATCGTCAAAATCATTAACGAGCATTTCGCCCCAGTAATAAAATTCATCCAATAATTCATTCCTTTTAGCTATTTCAGAATAAATATTGTAAAGCTCAAATACCAGTTGTACCGGTTCAGCCTGTTTAAGGCTGCTCCTATCCTTTATAAGGCTGCTGATGGTATGTAAAGAAGGAATTAAGAGTGGTCTGGTAATCAGCTCTGACAGGTATTTTCTGAAAAACAGGATAGACCTGTTATTGGGAAAAACTATACAGTGCTTTGCCAGTGATTCACCGTATTTACTTAACAGTGTAGATGCTATTTCCCTTAAGAATATCGTCATTCTGAATTATCCTTATTTAAATTCTTATTCCCCTTATATAGTCTGCCCTGCCATGTATCCAGTTCCTCAAGTCTGTTCTCAAAGAGCCTGATCATTTCTTCAGACCTCAAGTGTCCCCAGCCTTTGTCCCTTATAAGCCCGGGATTGGATTCTCCTGTAAACCGCTCCACAATAATCCGCGGATTAAGCTGCTCAAGGAACCTGATAAAAAACTCCCTGTATTCATCCCAGGTAAAAAGGTTAAAATCTTCAGGCCTGGTTTTATATTCCTCTTCCATCCGGGTACCGGCAATGATCTGCAACTGGTGAAACTTCACAGTCGTAAGAGGCATGTCTGATATTATAGCTGCTTCTTTCATCATATCTTCCCTTGATTCGCCGGGTAAACCAAAAATAAAATGAGCACCTGTATTTATTCCTTTTGCAGCAGTTTTCTCAATGGCTGATACAGAACATGCAAAATCATGCCCCCTGTTTATCCTTTCGAGAGTACGGTCATAACATGATTCAACACCATATTCTACAGCCACGTAATATTTTTGTGAAAGGGATGATATATAATCCATTTTATCATCGCTGATACAATCAGGTCGTGTGCCAATTATGATACCTGCTATACCAGGATACCGAAGAGCTTCCTCATACTTAAGCCTGAGTTCATCAAGTTCAGCATATGTATTGCTGTATGATTGGAAATAGGCCAGGAAAGCCACTGACTTCCTGTATCTCCTGGAATGAAAAAGCATCCCTTTCTTTATCTGTTCTGATATGCTTGTTGCCGCATTGCAATAAGAAGGGCTGAATGCATCATTATTGCAGAAACTGCAGCCACCTGTTCCAAGACTGCCATCCCTGTTAGGGCATGTGAACCCGGCATCTATGCTTATCTTCTGGACCCTGCCACCAAACAGTTTCCTGAAAAAATTTGAATAAGCATTAAACCTGCGGTGGTGACCCCAGGGGTAGGTTCGTATGCCTGAATCTTCCATCATACAGATATCACATTAGATAAATCAACATACCATAAGAAAGCATCTACCTTGTCATATCCCATATCCTTAAGCAGCCTTTGATATTCTGCTATCTGTTTCTTATGACCTGGCATTTCATTTCCAAACTTAAAATCAATTACAGTAATCCAGTCATCCCTCATAACTATCCTGTCCGGTCTTCGCACTACACCACCCGGAAGAAGTATATCTTTCTCTGTTATTACCTCAATATCCTTTTTAAACCAATCCTTAACATCATCATGCTCTATAGCTTTAAATAACTTATCTTTTATCTCAATATACTCATCAATATCTATTACCCCCTTTATAAGATAATCACGAACTACATCCTCAATATCATTTTCTGTTTTTATTGAAGCAAGTATCTCATGCATTAATATACCATAATTCCTTTTATCTTTCTTTTCTGACATATCCCCTGAAAAATAAGATTTACTGTGAAGTTTCAATCTCAGCCGTTCTTCATCCAGGAAGAGAGGATATTTAATAACAGGATCACCACATTCTTTTTCTTCTCTCTGTTTCATCTCGGGTATTCTTCCAAATGAGAATATTCCTGTATTATTATCGAAATATTTATTAAAGTTCATCTGTTTATTCTCCTGTTGACCCGAGAATATATCGAAAAGATAAGAACCTGCCGTCTTACCTCGTCCTGTAGCAAGCATGTTACCGTATAAACATTCGCGTGCCCTGGTAAAAGCGACATATAAGAGATTTAGTTTATCCACTGCCGCTCTTCCTGCCTCATCATTGTAAAAATTGTCAAAACATGTATCCAGAAAGTCTTTCTTCATCTTTACCGGTACTGCACCCAGTTTATTAAATATCCCCTGCTCAGAATAGATCCATAGAATGGGATTTATTTCATGCCTGAATGTCCATGATATAAATGGCAGCAGTACAACCCTGAACTGTAACCCTTTCGATTTATGTATGGTCATAAGCTGCATTGCATCACTCTGCTCAGTTGATGATACCGACCTGTTCTGACCTTCATTTTCCCACCATTCAATGAAAGCGGGTATATCATTTGTTTCTGTTCCGGCAAAATCAAGGACACAGTTTTGAAGTGTATTAAGATATGGCCTGGCAGAGCCGATATTATTCAGACCTGCAAAATCGATCAGCCTGTCAATTATTTCGTATACTGAAAGATATCTTATCTTATCCAAAAAACTACCGAAGTTATCAGGCTTGTTCTTACCACTGATATTAACATTATAGTCATCAAGGAATAAAGGTCTGTCTATCTCATTGCCGGCTACAGACAGAAGGTAATTCTGGTACATCACTGCACAGTTCACTTTATCATCACTGTTAATCAGGTATTTAAGTACAGATACAAGAAATACTATAACAGGAGAGCTTCCCAGCATTAAAGAATCCTGGGAAATTACCTGGAATGAATATTCTGAGCTCTTAATTCTATCCGAGGCATATTCTGTTATTCTGTCTATTACTTCCTGCCCTTCATTCCTTGTACGCACCAGTATACCTATATCGCTGGCTTTGTATCCATTATCCTGTATTTCCTCGATTATAGCCGGCAGGTCCTCAAGTATTTTCTCCTTTCCCTCATCTTCAGTATTGTACATCCTCATTCTTACATAACCATCCTGGTATTTCCCGGGATCAGATTGCACTACATCTGTATATACATTTGTTATTATGTTCTCCTTAAGTTTCAGGTCTTTTTCAACCTGTTGTGGCAATTGTGAAAATATTGTATTGTTGAATTCTATAATATTTGCTGAACTTCTCCAGTTCTTTCCCAGCACAACAGTCTTGAATGATTCAGGATGAAAAGCCTTACCAATATTTTCAAATATTTCCCAGTCGCTGTTCCGCCACCGGTAGATTGATTGTTTTATATCACCTACCACAAGGCTGTCTTCACCCTCTGCTATGCTGTTATTAATCAATGGCAGGAAGTTCTCCCACTGCACCATGGAAGTATCCTGGAACTCATCTATCATAAAATTCTTATACCTGTTACCCATCTTCTCATAAATAAAGGGGGTCTGGTCCAGTGCAATAATACGTCGCAGTATATCACCAGCATCAGACAGAAGGAATTTATTTTGCTCATTAAGCAGTAATCTCGTTTTTGCAGCTATATCATTCAGGATACCAAGTGTATATAGGTTATCAAGCACAAGCCTGGCCGAGTTATACAGGACAATCTTCTCTTCGTATAAAGCGGCAAAAGATTTTATTTTGTTATCCAGGCCCTGAGAAAGAGCATTTTCCAGTTCGGGTGAATTGCTTTTGCCTGAGGAGTATTTACCTTCTTCAGCTGCAAGCTTAATATTTTTAAAGCTCAACCGTGGAACATCATTTATTGCTTCTGATAAAAACTTCCTTATGGAATTGCTTTTATAATAAAGCATTTCGTTATCCACACCGTTGCGGTCAAGGATATCAAGTGCCTCTGCAGCCTTTTCAGCTATTTTCTTCCTGAAAGAATTATTAAAAGCATACAGCTCAGAGATAGCTGACTTCAACGAATCTTTATCTTCATTTATGAATCCCCTATCATGAAGTATCCTGTACTTCTCATTGAAGATCTCCTTTCCCAATGATAAGATTTTCTTTTTCAGGTTCCAGCTTTTACCCTCGATAATTTCCCTTTGCCCAAATTCAATAAGCCAGTCCAGTAGTTTATTATTGTTTTCAGCATCCCTCAGCAGCTCATCCACTGCCTGCATTAAGATCATGTCTGAATCGAGAATAATATTAAATCCTGCCTGTAATCCGGATTCACGGGCAAAAGACCTTAGTACTTTCTGAAAAAAACTATCTATGGTACCAACTGAAAAATGTGAATAATCATGCAATAGCTGGTTTAATATTACCTGGGCATCATCCATAAGCAGTGCTGCAGTCTTACCGGTTGTTTCCATCAGCAAATCCAAATACTCCGATTGTCTGCCCCTTGACAGCAGGTAAAGGTTATATAAAATACGTTCTTTCATCTCTGCCGTAGCCTTATTGGTAAAAGTTACAGCAAGTATGTTCCTGTAGCCTCTGGGATCCCTGAAGAGGTACTTCAGGTAAATACCTGCAAGCTCATAAGTTTTTCCGGAGCCGGCAGATGCATTGTATCGTATTATTATTCCCGGTCGCATGAGAGATAAATATACCTATTTTTCAGAGGGTAAAAGGCAAATATCCGTCATATTTTCTAACAGGCTTGTTCAATTTTAGTATATTTATTAAGAGTAATAGTCATTATTATGAAGATATCATACAGAAAAGCACAGGAAGAAGATATATCTGATATTTACAGTTTTATCATTGAGCTTGCACGGTATGAGAGACTGGAGCACGAAGTGGTTGCAAGCGAGGAATCGCTTAAAGAGACACTGTTTGGTGAACATCCATATGCAGAAGTAGTGCTGGCTGAAGCAGATGGGAAGGGAGCAGGATTTGTATTGTTCTTCCATAACTATTCCACCTTTCTGGCAAAGCCGGGGATCTATATTGAGGATCTGTACGTCAGACCCGAGTTTCGAGGCAAAGGTTTGGGCAAGGGTCTTCTGTCATATATTGCTTCAATTGCCCTTGAAAGGAAATGTGGCCGGGTTGAATGGTGGGTACTTAACTGGAACCCGGCCCGCAGGTTTTATGAAAGCATAGGGGCCCGGGCCATGAATGAATGGGTTGTATACAGGCTTACAGGAGATCACCTGGTTAATCTGGGCTCCGAAAACTGATTCAGGCATTTATCACCCCTGATCCCAACAGCTCCTGCCCCGAATACCAGGCAGCAAACTGACCGGGAGCAATACCTCTCTGCTGTCTGTCGAATATCAGAAACATACCTTCTGAACGGTGGTAAAGCATAGCTTTCTCCAGTGGCTGGCGGTAACGTATTCGTACATCATATTCTCTTGTCTCACCTTGTTCCATTCTCATATCCGGCCTTATCCAGTGTATCTCATTATCCTTGATCAACAGGCCTTTCCTATGTAAACCAGGGTGATCCTGGCCTTCACCAACATAAATGATATTTTTTTCGCTATCGGTTAAAAGTACAAACAATGGTTTTTTATAACCTCCAATATTGATTCCCTTTCTCTGCCCTACGGTAAAATAATGAGCCCCATCATGTTTGCCTATAGTTGGCCCACTGGAAGGATTATAATTATATGGCAGGATCATATCTGTTAGCTCCTCATCAGTAATACTTTCTCCGGGTAAACCGTTTTTAAAGACCGGTAAATGGTAATTGGAAGAAATTAAGACTGTCCTGCCTGTTTTTGGTTTTAATTGCTGCTGCAGGAATGTCGGAAGGTCAACTTTTCCTATAAAGCATATACCCTGAGAATCTTTCCTGCTTGCAGTTGGCAGCTTAAGCCCGGTAGCTATTTTTCTTACTTCCGGCTTTGTCATTTCACCAATCGGGAAGACAGCTTTGTTAAGCTGATCCTGTGTAATCTGGCAAAGGAAATAACTCTGATCTTTATTATGGTCTATACCTGCCAGGAGCCGGTGTATCTTTTTATTATCATCATCAAAAGTATCCTTACGACAATAATGACCTGTAGCTACCAGCTCAGCCCCCAGGTTCTGTGCTTCTTTTACAAAAGAATCAAATTTTATTTCACGGTTACATAAT
>DOZA01000007.1 GCA_003518245.1 Bacteroidales bacterium
TTAGCCAAAGTGTTATATGATAGTACATTGGTGGAATTCGATCAAGAATTAATAAAAGAAATATCAATAACTTAAACGCCATGAAAAAAATTTTAAGCCAGGTTTTTATGCTGGCATTAACATTTACTGTGTATTCCTGCCAGCAGGCTGATGATAACAAGAATCAGCACCCAAACATTCTTTTTATCGCTGTTGACGATCTTCGTACTGAATTAGGATGTTATGGTAATGAAGCCATAAAGAGTCCGAATATCGACCAGCTGGCAAGAGAAGGTATTGTTTTCAAACGGGCATATTGCCNNACCGTCAGCCCAATGTGCTTTTCATCGCCGTCGATGATCTTCGGACAGAACTGGGATGTTATGGCAATAATGCCATAAAGAGCTAGAATATCGACCAGCTGGCAAGGCAAGGTATTGTTTTCAACCGGGCATATTGCCAGCAGCCCATTTGTATGTCATCCAGGGCCAGTTTAATGAGTGGTTTGCGGCCGGATACACTGATGATTTACAACACCGGATCATTAAATGAATTGGCCCCTGGTGTGTTGACCCTCAACCAGCATTTTGAAAACAATGGTTACCAGATCTGGGCCTCCGGTAAGATTTACCATCATAGAATAGATTACCAGGTACAATGGGGAGAAAACTGGGTAATTCCCGAAACTGCGGAACAGGGCAGGGGTTACTTATCGCAGGAGGCCATTAAAATCGTGGAGGATTACGATGCTTACTACCGGGAACAAAGAGGCGGGCCAGGCGGTGGCCGGGGACCCGCATATGAGTCGCCTGATGTGCCCGATAACGCCTATCATGACGGCATGATGACGGATCTTGCCATTGATCAGTTAGCCGAATACAAGTCCAGTGATAAACCATTCTTTATGGCAGTCGGGTACAAAAAACCACATCTGCCTTTCAATGCACCGAAAAAGTACTGGGATCTTTATAATGTAAATGAAATTGAAATGGCGGATAATCCCTATATACCCAAGGATGTCAGCCAGTATTTCAATTATAATTTCGGCGAGTTGAGAAACTATGCAGGCATACCCAAAGGGAGGGAACCATTCAGCGATACCCTTTCCAGGGTCCTTAAGCATGGATATTATGCCTGTGTTTCTTACATCGATGCACAGATCGGCAGACTGCTTGAGGGATTGAAAGAGAACGGCCTGGAGGGCAATACCATTGTGATACTCTGGGGGGATCATGGCTGGAAGCTGGGAGAGCATGGCATGTGGTGCAAGCACACCCAGTTTGAACTGGACAGCCATGTGCCATTGTTGCTGAAAGTTCCGGGACAGAAGGGATTGGTGAAAACGGATGCTTTTGTGGAGTTTGTGGATATTTATCCGACACTTTGTGAACTTGCGGGACTGAAACTGCCCGGCCATTTGCAGGGCAGGAGTTTTGCTCCACTTGTTGAGGATCCCGGCAGGCCCTGGAAGGAAGGAGCCATTACAGTCTGGCCCCTGAACCGGAATGATCCTGAAAGAGTGGTAATGGGTTACGCCATACAGACAGACCGGTACCGCTACACGGAATGGATCAAGGGGAATACGGGCGAACTGATGGCCCGGGACCTGTTTGACCATGAAGTTGATCCTGATGAAAATGTGAATATTTCCAACCTTCCTGAGAACGCTGATCTCATCGACCGGTTGAGCGGCATGCTGGACAGGGGAAAGGGATGGAGAACCATACAGGCGGATCTTAACTAAAGCAATTCATCCTGAATATGACTCTGCTATATCGATCCTTTTCAATCGTATGTTTCCTGATGTTCATTCTTACGCGGGCGGGCAGCCAGGATCATCCCAGGATACTGGTTACTAATGATGACAAACCGGCTGTATTATCAAAAATCGAAAACAATACCTGGGCGAAAGAGCTATATGGCAAAATGTTGGAGAAGATCGAACCTATTGCTGAAAGACATGCAAGGCAGCCGGACTGGATTCTTTCGAGATACCAGATGTACAGGGTTCCAGGCAAGCATTACACTGATTTTTATACAGACAGAGGTGGTGCCGCATTAATAACAATGGAAGGGAATGCACCTGTTCCAACGATACGGGGTACCACGCATAAGAGACCACCGCTCGATCCGGAAGGTTTCCGATTCAGGGTCCCTGAACTGGAAGAATTTCCTGTTAATGATACTGCTTACGAAATGTTCCTGCAATCCACTGCACCATCGGGAAAATGGTACTGGACAGATCCCCAGACAATCGTAGGTGGTATTAATGGAGCAATCAATACAATCTGCCTGGAATCTGCAATTATTTACTGGCTTACAGGTGAAGAGAAATACGCCAGGCTGGCCAGTGACATCATTATCCAGTGGGTAAATGGTGCGTATTCCCAAAATCCTTATCAGGGTGCCTGCAGGGATGGTTTTTTCGCAGTTCAATCCTTAAGTGATCTGGCATATTCAACATTGCCACTCGCTTTTGATTTTCTGTATGACTATCTGAAAAAAAATGAAGCACCTCTTGATAAATTTAATAGCGTTTTTGAGAGATTAACCCAAACACAACTTGAACGCGGGTTTTGGAATAGCAACTGGTTTGCAGCACAAAGCCCTACTTACATTTATAGTGCTCTCGCTATATCAGACAAAGAAAAACGTGATGAGTATTTACACTACTTTATGTATGAAGACAAAATAAGCGGCAGTTGTGGACGGCTCTCGCTTAAATCAACATGCAAGCGTTGGCTGACTCCGGACGGGCACTGGAAAGAGCCAGGTGGTTACCACAATTTCCCCGTAGGGAATATATTGCGTGCCTCTGTCGCTGCTGAAAAAAATGGATATAAAGTGTTTACAGAGTTTCCCACGCTTTACCAGGCATCTTATGCCATGATGAGATATTTATTCCCGAACAACAAGGTAATGGCTTTTGGTGATACAAGAAGGGGAGGCATGGACCCCAGTCACCTTGAGATAGCCATAACCATGGCAGACAAATGCAATGACCCTGTTCTGCCTACGCTTGTTACCGTGATGGAAAAGTTGATGGAGCATGGATACAAAAGAGAAAATTCAGGTTGGTTTGGTCTGTTAAGTAACATGGGCGAATTGCCAGCAATTGAAAATGCTAATATTGAACTTCCGAGAACAGGTACCCTGGATTTTGCAAAATGTTTTTACCAGCGGAATGGTATTGACCTGACTAACGGAATGATGTGTTATTTGCAGGGTGCAACTTACAATCATAATCACTGCAATGGAATTAGCATGGAACTGTATGGCCAGGGTATGGTCCTTGGTAATGATCCCGGAATCGGAGGGCATTATGATACCAAAGTTCATATTAATTACTATGCATTATTTGCTGCACATAATACGGTTATAGCAGCTGGAAAATCGGGTCCGACAAGGGCATTCAATGGTGGTGGCGGAAGCAAACCCATGGGAACAATTGAATTGAATGTTATGGAACCATTGCCCGACCAAACTGCAGTTAGCCCCTATTGCTCATTTACCTCGGTCAATTACCTTGAACCATCAACCAATACAAATCAGAAAAGAACACTGGCTTTAATTCGTACTTCAGAACACACAGGGTATTATGTAGATATTTTTCATTCAGACAACAAAGATAAAAATGAATACCTGTATCACAATCTGGGAAACAGTATAAGTATTTTTGACAAAGAAAACAATCCTGTTCCGATGCATCAGACAAATGAATTATCGGAACATGTAGATGGATACGGGCCGGGATACAAGCTTTTCGAGGACAAACTCACCACAAAAAGCTATGTTAATTATGTTAAGGCACAATTCTGTCTGAATGTAGAAGGCAAGGAGGATATTTTCATGGATATGAATATTGCAGGTGGATCAGACAGAGAGTACTTCACAGCCATGGCCCCCAAAAGTTATACCGCACCCGCAGCGTACCGGCTTTTGCCAAACCCGGTCGCCATAGTCCGTCAAAATGGAAATGCATGGAAAAATCCCTTTATGGTGGTATATGAGTCATACACCGGCGAGAATAACAATACCATTAATACGGTTACCGGGGAATCTGATGGTGAAACAAGTGTTTTAAATGTTGAAAGTGAAAATGGTAAACAGACAATCATTCAATCTTTTTCGAAAAAAGCATGGCAAAATGAAAATGAATTATTCGCCGGGCATTTTGGTGTGATTTCCTACATGAACAATGATCTTTCTTACCTGTATATGGGTGATGGAACAAAAATATCCTCAGGAAAATATTCGATAGAGGCAAAAGACAAAAAGAATATAAATGCAAATATGGAGATTAAGGAGGATGCAATAATTATATCATCAAATCAGGATGCCATTATCTGCCTGCCTTTTAGCGATGATGGAAAAATTATTTATGAAGCCAATGGAGAAAGAAATGAACTTAAAGCTAAAAAGGCCAACAATAACTTATGGGTGATTGAGTTGCCACCGGTCATGAATGGGATTCTCTATAAATAATAATTAGGATTTGCTTACCGAACCAATAGGATCTAAAATTTTGAAAACTAAAAGCATTCCTGCTGCAATAGCCATTATTTTGCGATTCAGCCAGATATTTGGCTCTTCAAATCTGAGTGCTCAAACGCTGGATAATCATGAAAGGCAGCCGGTTAAGCTCGGAAATCCAATATCGGCGGCGTATCTCCAAAAGAATTTGAGCAAACAATCACCCCGGCTTGTCCTGAACAAAAAGATCGAAGAAAATCTGAGGGAAAAACTAAAAACAGATCCCGTTATCCAGAACGTTTACAAAGCCATAAAACTAAATGCCGAAAGTGTTTTTGAGAAATCGATAATTAACCTGGATATTCTTCTGGAACAAAGATCCCAGGACAACCAGCTTGACATATCAAGGGACCTGCTTCACCGGATAAACATGCTTGCCATGGTTTACCGGATTGAAAAAGATCCCCGGATGCTGAAGCGAATTAATGAAGAGGTGATTGCTGCCTGTAATTTTCCTACCTGGAATCCCCGGCACTTTCTTGATGTCGGTGAAATGTCACTTGCCATAGCCTTGGCCATTGACTGGACAGCCGGTGATCTGCCAAAATCTACAGTTGATCTGGCAAAGAAATCCCTGATAGAAAAAGGAATAAAGCCGAGCTGGCCCGCGAATGGGA
The DNA here is from genome assembly GCA_003518245.1 of Bacteroidales bacterium. Lineage (GTDB taxonomy): Bacteria > Bacteroidota > Bacteroidia > Bacteroidales > VadinHA17 > UBA9300. The sequence goes on from DOZA01000007.1 coordinate 5,130, forward strand.
AAAATCCCGGATGGGCTTATGGCAATAATAACTGGAACCAGGTTTGTCATGGCGGAATGGTTGCTGCTTCGATAGCTGTAGCCGAAATTGAACCTGAATTGGCGGCTAAAACAATTCACAGGGCCATTGACGGGATGGTCTATGCTCTGGCTGAATATGGTCCCGATGGGGTATACCCTGA
>DOZA01000001.1 GCA_003518245.1 Bacteroidales bacterium
GCCGATCCTGAAGTAGAAAGGTAGCGTGCTATAGCACCATATGATGTTACTTTACCATAGGGTATTTTTGAGGTGATATCATATACTTTCTGAAAAAAAGAATCTTCAGTCTTCATCAGTTTTTATTTCAAAAACACTTTTATCCTTTTTCAACCTGAAGGAGATATATGTTATTTTTTTTCCTGCCTCCAGGAAAATCTGTTCATAATGGGTGCGTATAAGAAGATTATCATCTATGTCAGAATCTGAATACAGATCATTTGTATTCTTTATAGTTTCCAGATCATTTTCCCTTATAAGCTCCAGGGTATAATAATATAATTCAAGGCTATCGGTCTTAAGATGAATAATCCCATTTTCTTTAAGAAATGAGCGATAATAGTTAAGGAATCGTGGTCCGGTCAGTCTTTTCTTATTTCTGTGCTTTTTTAGTTGAGGGTCAGGGAAGGTGATCCATATCTCATCCACTTCATTCCTTCTGAAAAAAGACTCAATAAGCTCAATTCTTGTCCTGAGGAAGCCCACATTATTTATTGATTCCTTTTTTGCTATCGTGGCGCCACTCCACATCCTGGCTCCCTTAATATCTATTCCCAGGAAATTTTTACCAGGGAACCTCTTTGCCATACCTATTGTGTATTCACCCCTGCCACAACCAAGCTCAAGAATAAGAGGATTATTATTGCCGAAAAAGGTTTCCTTCCACTTACCTTTCAGATCATGGTCTTTCCTGAAAACATCTTCGAACCGGGGCTGTACAACATGTGTATTCTCTTCCATCTCAGCCCATTTCCTGATCTTATTTTTACCCAAGGCCTTATGGGTTTAATTTTTGCGTTTTTTTATCTGCATCCCGATATCAATAACACCTTCTAGTTCTTTTTCTCTCATACCATGCTGTATATTAAAGGTATAAGTTCCTTCCATGGGGAAAAGGATATTTGATTTGAGCGGGACAGACAGGTCATTAACATCACCAAGCCCTGATCCATACCAGTTTCCTTTTTCATCAGCCAGGAAATATTCCACAGTATCTTTTATACTTGTTTTTTCAGGTGATACAGTTTTAATAAACAGAAACATGTTACGGTAGGGATAATCTTTATCAGTACGGATTATCAGGTTAATATCATAAGCATTGACAGTATCATTTACCTGGGTTCTGAAAGTGATTATGTTATTATCATTCCATATATATCCTGGTATCCTTTCACTTTCTACATACAAATTTCCCCTGTCGCATGATATAAGGCAAATAGATGATAAGATTACAGCCGGTAAAAGAAGGTATATATTATTTTCTCTTTTCATTCTTATTATTCCTTTTGCCTTTTTTGCTCTTTCTTCCTTTTCTGTCCTTCTTTTTTTCAAACCTGGTGAGGCTGTCGTTTCCCACCACATCTTCAAAGCTTATGTTATTATCCTCAAAGTTGTTTTCGACCAGCTTAGCCGGTTTCTGACCGTTACGGTTCATGCTTTGTATTTCCCTTACTCTCTGCACCGGTATGGCTGTAAGGTTTACGGAGTTGTCCGGGTCGTATGAGTACCAGTAAAGTCCCTTATATATCTCCATCTTCAAGAACCAGGCTTTACCTTCCTGTGTTTCAAGTGGATCTTTCTGGGGGAATGATTTTTGTTTATCCACATAGCAGTCGAGTTCATAATTCAGGCAGCATTTAAGTTTGCCACACTGACCTGCCAGTTTCTGGGGGTTGAGTGACAGATCCTGGCACCTGGCGTAAGCAGTAGTTACAGACACAAAATTTGAAAGGTAAGAAGAGCAACACAGCTCTCTTCCGCAGGATCCTATTCCACCTATCCTGCCAGCTTCCTGTCTTGCGCCTATTTGCCGCATCTCTATCCTTACCCTGAACTTTTCGGCCAGGACCTTTATCAGCTGCCTGAAATCGACTCTTTCGTCTGCTATGTAGTAAAATATAGCCTTTGTTTTATCGCCCTGATACTCAACATCTCCAATCTTCATGTCAAGATTAAAATCTTTGGCAATTTTACGCGATTCGAGCATTGCAGGAATCTCCTGGGCCCTGGCCTCCTCCCATTTTTCCATGTCAACAGGTTTGGCTTTGCGGTAGATCTTTTTTATGTCTTCAGGTTCAGGAACTGATTTTTGCTGCTTCAGTTTTGACTTTACCAGCCTGCCGGTCATAGATACCCTGCCAATGTCATGCCCCGGTGATGCTTCAACAGCTACAATATCACCTTCTTCAAGCCTGAGCATGTTTACATTACGGTAGAATCCCTTACGGGTGTTCTTAAATCGTATCTCAACAATATCTGTCTCATTACCGGTAACAGGTATATCTGACAGCCAGTTGATCGAATTAAGTTTTTGATTATCTTCCCTGTATATTGAATCTGTCGGAGAAATTTTATTCTCCTCCATTTTGTTCTCCTCACTATCCATTATCCTGTCTGTTTAATGGGGGTGTATCAAAAGGCAGTATTTAATATAGTCTACTTGATGATGTAATACCTATATTGCTAATATTATGGTGTTTATCTTTTATCAAATGGCTTTTAAAAGTCCAAAAACTATTATTTTTTGACTTTTGATACACCCCCTGCTATTATATAGTGTGTATAATCTGTTTCTTACAATCTGGCAAATTTAATTATAATTTGACTTAATATCAATTCTTTATTACCGGTATATTATTGACTATTGTATAAGACCGGATACCTTTAGTGCCAGGTCCAGGAAGATAATTTTTGGATTACCGTTAGCAGCAATATGAGAATATGCAGATGAGAATTCTTTATCAAGGTCTGATATATTCTTATTATTTATATAGTACCTGAATTTCTTTGCAAATTCTGCTTCACTCCCTTCCAGGAATACCAGTTTATCATTACCACCAGTAATATTTAAGATATAGTTTTCACGCAGTTGTGAAAGAGAGAAACTAAGGAATCCTTTTTGTCCTTCCCTTCCCCTTGTTGCTATCTCTTCAGACCATTCAGCAAGAAAAGGTATATCTTTTTTATAGGCCAGCCTCATAAGTTCAATAAAGCTTGTGAGATTAACTTTCCTTGATTCATTTTCATCTATAAATTCAATAGCCCTCAGGTAATTACCTTGTGAAAGGTGGGCTATCATATCTGATTTACGTTCATCAAGGTTATATTGCGTTTTGATATGGTCTTTTAGTGCCTGACGACTTATCGCGGGTATCCTTACAAACTGGCACCTTGACAGGATGGTGGGTAAAATAAGGTCAGGCTCCTCGGATACCAGCAGGAAAAGAGTTTTATCAGGAGGCTCCTCTATGAGCTTTAGTAATTTGTTTGCGGTAGCATGATGCATTCTCTCCGGTATCCATATTATCATAATCTTAAAATCAGACTCGTAAGTTTTGAGACTTAGTTTTTTTATTATCTCCCCGGCCTCAGAGGCATATATTAAACCCTGCTGGTTTTTTACGCCTATCTGCTCGAGCCAGCTGTTAAGTCTGAAATATGCAGATTTATTAACGAAATCTCTCCATTCTGAAATGAAATTATCACATACCGTTTCACCTGATCCCCTGTTTATTACAGGGAAAACAAAGTGAAGGTCAGGATGTATAAGTTTAGAATATTTAATACAGGATGGGCATACGCCGCAGGAATCATTACCCTGCCTGTTTTCACATGAGACATATTGCGCGAAAGCAATGGCAAGCGCAAGTTTGCCACAACCTTCAGGGCCGGCAAAAACCTGGGCATGACTTACTCTTTCCTCTTTAACCGACCTGATAAGCTTATTTATTATTTCATCCTGTCCTATTATATCTGAAAACTTCATAAGCATGTGTTGAGTAAGCACAAAAATAGAAAAATAGATTCATATTTAAGGAAAATATTGTAGGTTTGTAAATCGTTGTAATAACATGGTTATTAATATTTTAATAAATATATATATTTAATTTCCAGGCCATTAATATTTACCTGGCTCCCAGGGGTCCGCTTTTGTAACATAAAAATATACGTGATGAAGAATATTAACAGTTATAGTTTCGAAGGGGAAAAAGCTATTGTAAGAGTTGATTTTAATGTACCACTCAGCACTGAGTTAAAGGTTACGGATAATACAAGAATAAAAGGCGCATTGCCAACAATAAAAAAAATTGTTAATGATGGCGGAGCAGTGATTCTTATGTCTCATCTGGGAAGACCCAAGAAAGGACCTGAAGATGAATTTTCACTCAAACATGTTATCCCTGAACTGGAGAGACTGACAGGTATGGTTGTCAGGTTTGCACCCGACTGCATAGGAGACGAGACGCTGGAAATGAAAAAGGATCTTAAACCGGGAGAGATACTGTTACTGGAAAATCTCAGGTTCTATAAGGAAGAGACAAAAGGAGACGAGGAATTTGCGTCCAGGCTGGCCGAGGGTTGTGACGTATATGTAAATGATGCTTTTGGAACAGCACACAGGGCCCATGCATCAACAACTATTATAGCTCGTTTCTTCCCCGATGAAAAACTTTTCGGATTCCTGATTAACAGTGAACTTGAAAACATGGATAAGGTTATGCACACCTCTGAAAAACCTTTTACTGCTATAATGGGTGGAGCAAAAGTTTCTGATAAAATACTTATTATTAAAAACCTCCTTGACAGAGTTGATAACCTTATAATTGGAGGAGGCATGGCATATACATTCATTAAAGCCCGTGGAGGTAAAATAGGTAATTCCTTATGCGAGGAAGATAAGCTGGATGTGGCTCTTGATATTATTGAGTCAGCACATGAAAAGAATGTTGAAATTTTTCTTCCTGTTGACAGTGTGGTAGCTGATAAATTTGAAGCTGAAGCTGATTCCAGGATTTCTGCTTCAGATTCAATTGATGATGGATGGATGGGACTGGATATAGGTCAAGAAGCAATAAAAGAATATGCCGGTATTATTAAAAGATCGAAAACGATACTCTGGAATGGCCCCATGGGAGTTTTCGAGATGGAAAAATTCTCAAAGGGCACAAGTGAGATTGCAAAAGCTATTGCAGATGCAACCTCTTCAGATGCTTTCAGTCTTATAGGTGGAGGCGATTCAGTTGCGGCAATCAATAAGAACAAGCTTGCCGATAAAGTAAGCTATGTATCCACCGGTGGAGGAGCAATGCTTGAATATATGGAAGGTAAAGTACTCCCTGGTATAGCGGCAATACGCGGCGATAGTTAATAAAGATATGAATAAGAAAAAGATAGTAATACTCCTGTTAATAATGATGATCCTGCCCGGGATCATTGAGTCCTGTCTTAAGGAACGCGGCACTGACAATGCCGGGGAGTTTACTATAGATAATAATCTTTATGGCTATGGGCCGTACTATGCCATCGGCTTTTCATTTGAGCAGGCTCGTGAGCTGAAAACTAATGATTCACCCGAACCGGATATTACAGTACATGCCAGAACAGATGCGCAGGGGAATGTGTCAGGAGCATATCTTGATACCCCTAATCTCCAGGCGTCATATGCCCTTGCAGGGGAATTTGATACGGATACTGAAGCAAAGGATTTCTTTAATAACTTGCTTGAAGTAGGTACGTATACCTGGTATCTTTTTGCCGATAATATAAGTGAACACCAGGTTTATGTCTTCAAAACCAGGAAGGATAATTATGTTAAGTTCAGAATTAAAGATCTGGTTCTGAACGATACCGAAAACGGACCATATGCACAGGTAACAATCGAGTGGAGAATACAACCCGATGGCTCCACAACTTTTTCTCAGTGATGGATATACCGGTAAAAGATATATTTAATATATCATCGGAAAAAGATTTCAACGAATCAGCCCTTAAAATATTCAGCTACCAGGCTGTGAATAGTGCTGTTTATTCCCAATGGCTTTATGAATTGGGTGTTGATCATAAAAAGGTTAAAAGGATTACTGATATACCTTTTCTGCCTGTATCTCTTTACAGGAATCACACAATAATTTCAGGAAAATATAAGGCTGAAAAAATATTTATCAGCAGCGGAACCACAGGTATGCAAAGGAGCAGGCACTATGTTGCCAGCATTGACCTGTATGAGAAAAGCTTCACCGGATGCTTCAGGAATTTCTACGGTGAAATAGATAATTATGTGATCCTTGCCCTGCTTCCTTCTTACTTTGAGGGCGAAGGATCGTCACTGGTATATATGGCTGATGGGCTGATTTCACAGACCGGCTCTGAACACAGTGGGTTTTTCCTGGATGATCACAGTGACCTTATGAAAAGGATTAATATGCTGCAGGATGATGCAAAGAGGATTATATTGCTGGGAGTAAGTTTTGCGCTGCTTGATTTAGCAGAATACAGTGATATAAATATGAGTAATCATATTGTAATGGAAACAGGAGGGATGAAGGGCAGGCGAGAGGAAATGACCAGGGAAGAACTTCATTCAACATTAAAGGAAAGTTTCAATCTTGAGAATATACACTCAGAATATGGGATGACTGAGCTTTTGAGCCAGGCCTATTCAAAAGGAGGAGGGATATACAAGACACCTCCCTGGATGAAAATATTTATACGTGATCCTCATGATCCGTTTAGCCTGCTCGGGCATGACAGGACAGGAGGAGTCAATATTATTGACCTCGCCAATATTTATTCATGCTCATTTATAGAAACATCAGACCTGGGTATTTCACACCCGGATGGCAGTTTTGAAATAACAGGACGCTTCGACAACAGCGATATCAGAGGGTGTAACCTGCTTGCTGTTTAGGGGTCAACTCCTCAGCCCTTCAACTCCTCAGCACAGCAATTATATTCCCAGTTTATCCCTTATATCATCAGGTACAGCATCTTTATGGACCATAATAAAAATCACCTTGGCTTTAACATAGCTCACAGACATATTAAGATAGCCTCCGAATTTATTGCGAGTGGTGCCCCAGCTGTTTTTGGTGATATAGTATTTTGTACCGTTCTGGTCTTTTACAATGCCGGTTACGTGCATCAGGTGATCATCGGTAGTAACGAACTTCTCATATCCTTCCTGCCTTTTTTCCTGTGTAACATCAGCTTCGGGGAATGGTTTTTCAAACTTATATACCTCTTCCAGTCTCTCGGCTGTTGACATGTCCTCGAAGCGAGCCCTGTCAGTACCACTGAAATCTTCTGTTTTTGTTACATCAGGGTTTATGGCTACACTGTTGGTGTGAGAAAATCCCTTTTCACTTACATCACCATCCCAGTCGACAGTGTACCCGTTCTCAAGAGCATAATCCATTATTTTTATGATATCATCTATGGGAACATTATACATATCTTCATGCCTCCAGTTATCATGCACCTCAATTTCTCCCTTCTCATAGAAGGGGAAATGGTTAAAGGAAGTGATTTCAACATAATCATCCATGTTTATACCCAGGTTGCTGGCAAAGGATTGAGGGGTAAAAGTCTGACCTTTATAATTAAAGCTGGAAGGTATTTCACCCAGGTAGGTGTCAAGTACTGCATCTACCAGCTCATAATATTCGTCGCTGCGGTGCTTCCTCTTTACAGGAATTTCAGCAATAGCATTTATAAATGCCTGTAGCTCACTGTGATTATGAGTTTCTGAGTCGTAATTTATTCCCGTATACACTTCTTCAGGAACCATTCCATATTCTGAAAAGACTTC
>DOZA01000103.1 GCA_003518245.1 Bacteroidales bacterium
CTGGGGGCTGAGAAATTCTTTGACATAAAATGCCGTAAATGCGATTATATTCCTGACGCAGTGGTGATAGTGGCTACAGTCAGAGCATTGAAATACCACGGAGGGGCTGATCTGAAGGAATTGAAACAGGAAAATACAAAAGCCCTGCAGAACGGGCTGGAGAACCTTGGCAAACATATTGAAAATATGAAAACCTTCGGCTTTAGCCCGGTGGTCTCTATAAATAAATTTGAGACAGATACAGATGCCGAAATAGAAATACTGGCCGGTTACTGTAAGACCCGGGGTGTGGAAGTGGCAGTGAATGAATCATGGGCCAGGGGAGGAGAAGGAGCTATTGACCTTGCTGAAAAAGTTGTTAAGGCGGTGGAGAAACCCGTGAACTATAAAGCCCTGTATGAACTTACCGATAGCTATGAAGAAAAAATCAAAGCTGTTGCTACTAAGATGTATGGCGCCGACGGAGTGGAATATAGCGGTAAGGCAAAAAAGCAAATACGGACTATAGAAAACCTGGGATTGAAAAACCTGCCCATTTGTATTGCTAAAACACAGAAATCATTATCGGATAATGCAAAACTGAGGGGGAGACCAAAAGGATTTATGATTACCATAAGAGAGGTTGAAATGGCTGCAGGGGCCGGGTTTATTATACCTATAGCAGGATCAATAATGAGAATGCCGGGCCTGCCACCCAGACCATCAGCTGAAGATATAGATATCGACAGTGAAGGAAATATCAGCGGACTGTTCTGATATTTAAGAATTATATCAAACCAAGACTAGTTATCCCAGATAAGAAAGATAATAACGGAAGACCAGAGACAGAAATGTCTTTGGTCTTTTTTTTTGCAGCCTGATCAAATTATACACTTTAAAACTCTCAAACTTTCAACCGAATCACACGAGTTTGCAAAGCAAACGAGCGTGATGAGCTCGACGAGGCTTTAGCCGAGTCAAACTCCTTAACTCTAAAACTTTTTTGTATCTTGAATAAACAAAACGTATGATTCAAGGCTATGAAAAGAAATACAGATAATATGACATACACTGCTGCCATTCTTTCAGGAGGTAAAAGCACGCGCTTCTCCGGCAGGAACAAAGCTAAAATGATAATTGATGGCAAACCTATTATAGAGAACACAATTAATACTCTAAAGGATATTTTCAATGATATTATTCTTATTACGAATAATAAGGATGAATACAGTGAGTACAAACATATCAGGATGGCCGGTGATATATATCCTAATATAGGCCCTTGGGGAGGAATACATTCAGCTCTTACGAACTCAAAGAGCGAAGCAATCTTTGTAGTGGCTGCCGATATGCCAAAGCTTTTTGCAGGTATGATAAGGTATATTATGAATAGTTTTGAAGGTCCTGAAGGAGAGGTCCTTATTCCTCTTTTTAAAGGTGATATCGAACCCCTGCATGCCGTCTACAAAAGGAGTATTCTTAAACGATTGGAGGGTTTTATAAAGCAGGACTGTGGCTACTCAATAAGGGAATTTCTTAAAACAGTGGATGAAAGGTATATAAGAGTTGATGATATTGTTGAAGGGAGCAATCCGTTTCTGAATATTAACAGCCCTGAAGACCTTGACAAAATGAATGCCGGTAACTTTAATCATAAGGAATAAAATTAATATCTGCAGCAATGGAAACATCTTAAGTACTAAGGAATTTTAGTCCCGAAAAGGAAAAACATGCTGGATATATTACATGCCCTGCAGAATAATAACCCTTATAATTATTTAAGCGACACTGATCTCAGGGCTGCTGCCGGATATCTGAATACAAGCCTGAGCCATGTATATGGAGTGGCTACCTATTACACAATGTTCAGTGTAAAACCCAGGGGACAGAATAATGTACAGGGGGCAAACGATGTGGGCTGCAGCCTCCTGGTGTATCCTGGTTATGTGCCTGTGGGTGATGCGAAGGATTCGATACTCGAAGAAAGTAATACAGAGATACACTTCAAAGGAGAAATAGATGCTGTAAGAAAATGGAGCGCTGAACACCCCGAACTATATAAGCTGGTAATAACACTTAAAAACAAAGAAGGAGAGGTACTGGAATCAGTAAGCAGTGATATCGGTTTCAGAACGGTTGAGATAAAAGACTCAAGGCTGCTTGTTAATGGCAGGTATATCTACCTTAAGGGGGTCAACCTGCATGAACATCATGATATAAAAGGGCATGTTACAGATAGGGAAACCATGCTTAAGGATATACTTATGATGAAAAGCCATAATATAAATGCAGTGCGAACATCACATTACCCACAGCCGGAAGAATGGTATGAGCTATGTGATAAATACGGTTTGTATATTATTTGCGAATCAAATATTGAGTCTCACGGTATCGGTTATAATAAGGATGTGACACTGGGGCATAAACCCGAATGGGCCGATGCTCACCTTGACAGGGCAATCCGAATGGTTGAAAGAGATAAGAACCATCCAAGTATTATTATCTGGTCACTGGGTAATGAGGCAGGCGACGGGCAGAATTTCGTGAATAATTATAAATGGATAAAGCAAAGGGATAATACCCGGCCCGTGCAGTATGAAAGAGCGGAGAAAGAGACCAATACCCCTGAGCATCATACAGATATATGGTGTCCCATGTATGCCGGAATCCCTTACCTTGAGTATTATGCCAGGGACAAGGAAAGCTACAGGCCTCTTATTCTCTGCGAGTATGCCCATGCTATGGGCAACAGCGTTGGCAACCTGCAGGATTACTGGGATGTGATTGAACAATACCCCCTTCTGCAGGGTGGCTTTATATGGGACTGGGTGGACCAGGGCTTGCTGACTGAAAATGCTGAAGGCGAAAAATTCTGGGCCTATGGGGGAGATTTTGGGCCTGAAGGTATTCCCAGCGATGGCAACTTCTGTATCAATGGCCTGGTATGGCCCGACAGGAAGAGGCACCCGGCTATTGAAGAAGTGAAAAAGGTTTATCAGTATGTAGGATTCGACGATTATGATATGGACAGGGGATTGATAAAAGTAGAGAATAAGTATGCTTTTACTGACCTTAACAGGTTTATTATTAATTGGAATTTAATAGCTGATGGAATAAGTGCTGAATCAGGTGAGATAACTGATCTGAAAATGGCCCCGGGAGAAAAGGGCCTCATTACTATCCCTTACAGCCTTGATAAGGTGGATGATGAATCCGAGGTGTTCCTTAATATTGAGCTTACAGGTAGGGAAGAGTGGACCATACTGCCTGCCGGGCACGTTTATGCCCTCGAGCAGATACCTGTGTCATTAGCTGAGATAAAATACAATCCTTCAACTGAGGAATTAAAAGAGGTACTTTTTAATGATAATGGTGAAAAGCTGATAGTTACAGGACAGGGGTTCAGTATTGACTTTGACAGGGAGACAGGAATGGTTACTTCATGGAAGAACGGAGATAAGCAGTTAATTAAACAGGGCCTTGCCCCCGATTTCTGGAGACCTATGACCGATAATGATTATGGTAATGAACTGGATAAGCGTGCTGCAGTATGGAAAAATGCAGGTAAGAATACGGGGCTTAAGGAATTTAATACTAAGACAAATGATGACGGCTCCCTATCGGTGAATATGATAATAAACATTAATGATGATGAAGGGAATAAGTTGGCAGAAGAGACTATTATATACAGGATTTTCAGCACAGGGGATATACGGGTGGAAGTGAAATTCAGGAAAAACAGTGCCGCACTGCCCGAGATGCCACGGATGGGCCTCCAGATGCAGCTGGCAAAAGAATATGATAATCTTAAGTGGTATGGTCGTGGCCCGCATCATAATTATGCCGACCGCAAAACATCAGCCTTTGTTGGCTTATACAGTGGCAAGGTAGCTGATCAATACGTTCCTTATATACGCCCGCAGGAGAACGCTTATAAAACGGATGTACGCTGGCTTACACTTACCAATGATGAAGGTAAGGGTATAAAGGTAACCGGCGATCCGCTGATATGCTTTGCTGCCCTGCATAACCTGCATTCCGACTTTTCATCCCCCAGCAAGCTGTCGGAATACCGCGAAGATGCAAAATCAATAAATACCCACACAACCGATATAAAGGAAAGAAATATGGTGGTGCTGAATATCGACCTGGGCCAGATGGGTGTAGGTGGCGATAATTCATGGGTAGCACGTACACATCCTGAATATTGCCTGCTGGAAAATGAATATTCATATTCATTCTGGTTGTCTTTGGTTGATAATGATTAATAGCCGGAAAAGCACAGATACAACAATAAAAAGTATGACGTACTAGACTGTCTTGTCCTTAGCCGTCAGACTGTCTAAAAACCTCANNTTTATGTATATGAAATACATTAAGGGACAAGACAGGAATCAGTCATTTCTTTTTACTTCTACTCTTGACGAATATGTTGAGGCAGATAATGAAGTTCGTGTGATTGATGCATTTGTCGACAGTTTATCATTGAACGAGTTTGGA
>DOZA01000045.1 GCA_003518245.1 Bacteroidales bacterium
TAATGGGGTATGCTACCTGTTCGGTTGTCCCCGGTGCTACTGTTGTCTCTATCAAGACCAGTGCTTCAGGTGGTATATGTTTGGCTATCACCCCCAGTGATGATTCCAGGGCAGCCATATCTGTTTGACCGGTGCGTACATCACCAAGATCTTTCTTTATATAATCACACTGCACATCAACGACCACCACATCGGCCAGCTTAAGCACATCATAGGTATATGTAGCAATAAGTGTTTTCTTTTCATTAACGCACCTGGCTATCATAGGGTCTACCTCGGGATCTTCTGCCTTAACGGGTGATAATCCGCGGTTAAGCATTGGTATTTTCCAGTAGCTGCGCACGCTGGGGCGCTGCATGCCAATAACAAATTTGGAGGATTCGCCTTTCCCGTTAACAGTATCAGCAACGATAGCAGCCATAACGGCTCCAACGAAACCCACACCCATAACAACCACTATTTCACGGCCTTTATTACGCTCCTGTTCAACGCGTGTTTTTAATTTTTCAAATTCTTTTTTAAAGTCCCCCTGCTGGGGTAATGCAAATTTTTCGCCTCCGGGGCTGATAGAAAAGTTCTCTGCCATTTTAAATCCAGGTTTATATTTTTTAAGATGGGAAAGTAAGAAATATATTTTTATTTATTAAGCTTCATCAATAATTTTCAGGACAACTTCGTCAACCCTGTTGTCCACAGGTGGAACTGTGGCTATTATTCTTCACCCCCTCCGACTTCGCCCTGTTATCCCGGGGCTACGTCGGACAAAATCCTTGGGTGTGGGCGTGTCTTATGTATGGATTTTGCTATTTTTACATATTAACATTTTACAAAAACTATGAACAAGCTGATATTTTCTTTATTAACAATTTTTTTAGTCCTGTTTATATGCTCCTGCACATCCAGCAAGCCAGATATTACCACGCCCAATATTGTAATCATCTTCTGTGATGATATGGGTTATGGTGACATTGGGAGCTATGGAGCAAAGGGTTATGAAACACCCAATCTTGACAGGCTGGCCAGTAATGGTATTCGTTTCACTGACTTTCTTTCAGCACATGGTGCATGCTCCGCCTCAAGAGCAGCTCTTCTTACCGGTTGTTATGCAAACAGGCTTAATATGCCACAGGTTTTCAGTCCAAATTCACAAACAGGCATCAACCCCGATGAAATGACCATTGCCGAGCTGTTAAAACAAAAAGGATATGCAACAGGGATATTTGGTAAGTGGCATCTTGGTGATCTTGAGCCTTTCCTTCCCTTGCAGCATGGTTTTGACGAATACCTTGGCATACCCTATTCAAACGATATGTGGCCCGTAGACTATGACGGGGGCACCATCACTGAAGAATCAATAAAGCCGGGTAAAGCCAATTATCCCCCGTTGCCTCTTGTTGAGAATAACAAGGTACTGGAATATCTTGTGGGACTGGAGGATCAGGATAAGCTTACAACAAGATATACCGAAAGAGCTGTCAACTTTATAAACACACATAGTGATGAGCCCTTCTTCCTTTATGTACCTCACTCAATGCCGCATGTACCACTGGGTGTGTCGGATAAATTCAGGGGTAAAAGCGAGCAGGGAATGTACGGGGATGTTATAATGGAAATAGACTGGTCGGTTGGAGAAATAATGAAAGCCCTGGACGAGAATAATCTAACAAAAAACACCCTTGTAATATTCACAAGCGACAATGGTCCCTGGCTTAACTACGGTAACCATGCCGGCTCAACAGGCGGGCTTAAAGAAGGCAAAGGTACCAGTATGGAAGGAGGTGTCCGTGAACCGGCAATAATACATTGGCCGGCAGTTATTACCCCCGGCATTATCTCGGACAAACTTGCTTCAACTATTGATATTCTTCCCACCATTGCCGAAATAACGGGTGCCAGACTACCTGAGCACAAGATAGATGGTACAAGCATACTGCCATTGCTCATGGGAGAAAAAGGTGCTGAGCCCAGGAAATATTTTTACTATTATTACCACAACAACAATCTTGAGGGTGTGCGAATGGGTCAGTGGAAACTTGTTTTTCCTCATAGTCACCGATCATATGAAAATGTATTACCCGGCAATGACGGTTACCCCGGCCCCTACTCACAGGGCAAGGCAGAATATTCCCTCTATAACCTCAGGAGGGACCGCGGTGAAAGGTATGATGTCAAGGACCTGTATCCCTCTGTCGTTGAAGAGCTGGAAAAACTGGCCGAGCAGGCCCGTTCAGATATAGGCGATAACCTGACAGGACGAGAGGGAAAGAACAGGCGACAGAGGGGAAGGCTAAACAAGGAATGATGAATATCGAATGATTTAAAAGTAGTTTAACATGAGTAATACAAATGACCCTGTAAAAGATGATAAGAAGCGTATAGTAAATATTGCTATTGATCTTATTCTTAAGCTGGGAGGATTGTTTATTATTATTTTTCTCTGTTATAAGATTGTCCAGCCTTTTGTAAGTATTTTACTATGGTCTTTTATTATTGCAATAATCCTTTTCCCTCTTTTTGAGATTGTCAATGGTTTATTCCGTGACAGGAAGAAACTGGCTGCCCTGGCTATAACGCTTATTGGTCTTGCTGTACTGGTAATACCCAGCATATGGCTGGTTAACCAGCTGGTAGATGGGGTAAAATACATAGCAGAAATGGTTCCGGACGGTGAGCTACGCATTCCTCCTCCTACTGAATCGGTTGCTGACTGGCCACTTATCGGCCAGTGGTTATATGATAACTGGTTACAGGCCTCTGATAATCTTTCTGAATCACTCAAGGGATTTATGCCACAGATCAGCAATTTCGGAGAAAAACTACTTGGTGCACTGGCAAATACCGGTATGGGTATATTACAGTTTGCCATATCAATTCTTCTGGCAGGAATATTCCTGGTTTATTTTAAGACCGCTTCCCGCTCAGGGCTGGCTGTTTTTCAGAAGTTTGCCGGTGACAGGGGTGAAGAATTTATGAATATCTCCCTTCATACTATCAGGAACGTAGCAACAGGAGTACTTGGCGTAGCAATAATACAAACCACCCTAATGGGCCTGGGATTGATCATTGCCGATATACCCCTTGCGGCTGTGTGGATCATCATTTTGCTTATAATGACTATCGCCCAGATACCCGCAATAATATTCAATATACCCCTGATAATATATCTTTTTGCCTTCAGGGATCCTTTACCTGCAAGCTTATGGTCTGTTTATTTCATTGCTATGGGATTGATAGATAATATACTTAAACCATTGATAATGGGAAGGGATTCAGATGTGCCAATGCTTGTAATCTTTTTCGGTGCCATTGGTGGATTTATAGCTTTTGGCTTTATGGGTCTTTTCCTTGGGGCAATAATACTGTCTCTGGCATATAAGCTTTATGTTACGTGGATAAATGGTTAGGGCACGGAGCACAGAGCACAGAGCACGGGGCACAGAGCACGGAGCACAGGGCACGGAGCACAGGGCACAGAGCACAG
>DOZA01000238.1 GCA_003518245.1 Bacteroidales bacterium
TCCGGTTATCAGCCTTATATAAGGCTGATAACCGGAGGCATTGTCCTGGGAATACTGATACTTTTATTGCCCCCTCTTTATGGTGAGGGGTATAATACTATCAGGCAGCTGCTGAATGGAGATACTGCATCACTTTTTGAGAACAGCTTTTTCGGAGAACTAAGCAATAATGTCTGGTTCCTGCTGCCGTTTATGCTTGCTCTTACTTTGTTTAAAGTAATTGCCAGCAGCTCTACAAATGGGGCAGGAGGGGTAGGAGGTATATTTGCCCCTTCTCTGTTCATAGGCGGTGTTAGCGGATTTTTTATGGCTCGGCTTATTAATACCTTCAGTGATGCGGGTTTACCTGAAAGCAGCTTCACACTGGCCGGGATGGCAGGAGCTATGGCCGGTATAATGCATGCCCCGCTTACTGCAATTTTCCTTATAGCTGAAATAACAGGAGGTTATGGATTACTTGTTCCACTGATCATAACCTCGACTGTTTCATATATGACAGTTATGCGATTTGAGAAACACTCTATTTATCATAAGAGACTGGCTCACAGGGGCGAACTGATAACACATGATAAAGATAAGGCAGTACTTACTCGTATGGACTGGACAAAGGAAATAGAAACAGACCTGATAACGGTAAGTTCAAATGATAGCCTTGGAGAGCTGGTAAAAGTTATCTCGTCCTCGAAAAGGAATATTTTCCCGGTGGTGGATGAGATAGGGGTGCTTGAAGGAGTAGTGTTGCTGGATAATGTCAGGGAAATAATGTTCAACCATGATATTTATGATGAGATTAATGTTAGTGACCTGATGGTAATGCCACCTTCATATATTGATAAGAGTGAAAAGGTTGATCGTGTAATGGATACTTTCAGAAAGACAGGAGCATGGAATCTCCCAGTGCTGGATGGAGGTAAATACCTTGGTTTCCTCTCTAAATCAAGGATCTTTTCCACCTACCGTGACCTGCTGATGGAAGTGTCGGAGGATTAGTTATTACATAAATTGCTGGTGTTGATCTCCCTCTGTCCGCCGAAGCTTTAGCGAAGGTGGAAGATAAACGCCATGAAGGAAGCGAGGAGCCAGATATTTTTTTCACCCCTTCAAAAAAAGAAAAGACCTGCCGGAAACGGCAGGTCTTTTTTGGTGATCCAGCTGGGTCTCGAACCCAGGACCCCATCCTTAAAAGGGATGTGCTCTACCAACTGAGCTACTGAATCTCCGGTACCTTTCTTAAAAGGCGATGCAAAATTAATAAGTATTTTTTAAACGACCAAAGTCATTCTGTGTTTTTACTGTTTAAGTGAAATTCTATTTAATGTTTTCACTTATTCTAATATAAAAAGGGAATATCTTCCTGCCGTCAGCAGACTGTAACCAGCATTCAACCATATATTTACCCCTGGGTATATAGATATTTTCAATTATTACTTCAGATGAACCTGGCTCTTTTATGTCAACAGTTCTTTGAAGAGGGGCTATCTTAAGCACCAGCTTACCTATGGTATTAATTTTCTCTTTGAAGTTAATGCTTATCTTATATTCAGATGATCTGATACATTCAATATGCCAGTAACCAAAAACTTCATCCTGTGCCCATATCCCAGGCTCTCCACCAGCATCGTTCCTGTTCAGGATGATTTCTTCTTCCATATCTGATCCAATAATGGCATACTGTGCCTTAAGCTTTTCATTATGAATAATATCCATATACCAGCTATCAAACTCTTCTTTCAAATGTATTAATTTATCAGGTTCAGTGGAAGATATATCATTTATTTCATAAGGATCAGTGCTTATATTAAACAATTCAAGCTTGCTTTCTTTATCATATGATGTATGCCCAACCATTTTAAAGTCTCCTTTGCGTACGGAAATATTCCTGTACGGTTCAGGATACCCCCTTTGCCAATTACTTATAAGGGCCCTTGCATCAAAAATGCCTGTCTTCTTGCCTTCTATGATTGGCAGAAAACTACTTCCGTCTATTTTGTTCCTATTTTCATACTCAATATTTGCAAGATCCAGTACCGTGGGTAAAACATCTATATGTGCCAGTGTTTGAGTAATACTTTTATTGCCAGAACCGGGAAGTACAATAAAAGCAGGTACTTTTACCCCTCCTTCATAGACTGATCCCTTACGGTTTCTTAAACCGCACCTATACCTGTTCTGAGCGGGTCCGTTATCTGTCAGGAAAATGATAATTGTATTTTCAACCAGTTGTTTTTCCCGGAGTGCTTTAGTCAACAAACCAATATTATCATCAATATTGCTTACCATTCCATATACTCTTTTAGCACTCTCCATGTCTCTATCAGTCATTGATTTGGAAAGAAATTCCTCCTTTTCTTCCTCCCTGAGATCATTCACAAGTTCGTTATATATTTCCAGATATCCACCTGGCACTTGCAAAGGAGCATGAGGAGCATTGAATGCCAGGTAAAGGAAAAAGGGTTTATCAGAATTATCTTCTATAAAGTCAATTGCATAAGAAGTAAATACATCCGAGCAGAATCCTTCAGTTTGTATTCGTTCATTATTAAAGTATAGTACAGGGTTAAAATATGAGCTGTCAAATTTGTAGAAATTATCTATATCTCCTACCTGTCCTATGCCTCCACTCTTATGATACAGGGATACGTCAAAACCCTGGTCCGATGGTCTGAAAGGGTAATTATCACCCAGGTGCCATTTTCCAAACATCGCTGTTTGGTAGCCATTATCACAGAGTATTTCAGCTATGGTAACTTCCTCTGAAGCCATAGTTGCACCACCATTATAAGTATCATGAATACCTGTTCTTACCGAATACCTGCCGGTCATCAGTGACGAACGTGTAGGAGCACAGACAGGAGAAACATAAAAATTTTCAAGCAGGTATGCCGAGGAAGCCAAGCTGTCAAGTACCGGTGTTTTAATATAAGGATTACCAGTATATCCTATGTCTCCAATACCTTGGTCATCAGTTACGATAAGAATGATATTAGGATTCTTATCAGGCTTATCTATTACCTTATTGTTGCACGCCTGAAAAAGCATTAGTGTTATAATTAGGAGGAGGTAAGGGGAGGTTCTCATAATAGCATAATATGTTAAGTGGTTTAATAGTATTAAATACAATATTCCAAACTTTCAAATTCATTTATTCTTATTGCATATATGATCAGCCAGTCCTACGCCAGCTTCGGTATACAGGTTATATACTAAATCAACCCCGAGTTTCTTCAGTTGTGCTATATCATCATCAGGTTTGGCAGTAGCAGCTATCCTTCCCTGGTAATCAATGGTTTTCAGCTCTTTTAGAGCGAATACATTAGACTTTTGATCATCCATACAAAGGACAACCAGTTTTACCTGCCTCTTTTCTTGCTGCATCTCATTTACCCTCTCCCAGAATTCAATATCAGTAGCATCATCCTGGATGACATTCCTTCCCATGCTGCGGTGGTATTTAACAGTATCAGGATTATAATCCAGGGCCAGCACTTGCTGTCCGTATACTTCTTTTAACTGATCATAGGCAGATGTACCAAGCAATCCCATACCAAATATCAACACTTCGGCATCCTCTACATCGATGGTACGATCATATACTAGTCTGTGCTTTGTCTCTAACCTTTTAAGAAAAGATCTTATCTTGTTATATATCTGGTGTGAATAAGAGTTAAGGGGTGAAGAAATTACAAAGCTGATTGACAGTGAGATAGCTATGATGCCTAACCATTCATATGGAAGCCAGTTATTTGCTGCTGCTACTGCGGTAATGATAAGACCGAATTCAGAGTAATTGGCCAGGCTCAGGGATGTGAAGTAGGAGGTGAGAGCCCTCATACCAAACCTGGTAAAAACAAGGAAATATAAGATTACCTTGAAGTTTATGGCCAGTGCAACAAAAAGTGAAATAATAAATATATCTAATGTTGGCATTACTGAAAGGCCTATAGACAGGAAAAAACCAATAAGAAAGAAATCCTTGAAATGCATAAGCAGATTTGCCATCTCTTTTGATTTTGGATGGCCTGATATAAGTATACCCATTATTAGAGCTCCAAGGTCAGGTTTAAGGCCAACAAACTTGAATAATTCAGCTCCCGGGATCAGGGCAAGGAAAAAGCCGAAAAGAATAAGCAGCTCTCCATGACCTATTTTCCTGTATATAAAAAACACAACCGGTTTGATAAGAAACAGTATCACAGGGACCGTAAAAACCCACAGGCTGGGTAATTTTTCTGCTGTTAAAACCAGGAAGATAACAGCAAGAAGATCCTGTATGATCAATACAGCTATTGCTGTTGTACCATGCATTGAAGTGCTTTCACCCCTGTCGTCCAGTGTTTTAACAGCAAATACAGTACTTGAAAAACTTAATGCAAAAGCTATCAGTAAAGCCTGGGTCACATTGAAATTTTCAAATGGCCCGATATTGCACAACCCGGCAAGCATAAGCAAGCCTGCAAATAGAAGGGTGATAAGTGTCATATGTATTATTGTACCACCATATACTTCCCTCCTGATAAGGTTTTTTATTTTGAGTTTCAGGCCGATGGTGAAAAGCAGGAGCATAACACCAAGGTCAGATACCGTTTCAACAAACGCTCCTGATTCAGCTCCCATATAATTAAGAACAAAACCTGCAATAAGGTATCCTACAAGCGGAGGCAGACCTACAAGTCTTACCACAAATCCAAATACGAAAGCTATTGTTAACCAGATAGGATCCATTCAGGTTTATTTTAATATTTCTTAGCCTGTTCGGCCAGTTCAAATCCTTTTTTTCTTATCAGTTGTCGTACTTCCGGCCTGTAAAGTACCGGGTTTGAATGGTTGAAATGGATAAAATGTATCCTCTTTTTTACCTCTGCTTTTTCATTTTTAAAGAGTTCAATTGTTTCAATAATAAATGGATGAGGTATCTCTTCCATATTTTTTCCTCCCAGTTCACCATCTGAATAGAAAGTGCCATCAAGGAAGGCCAGGTCGGATGATCTAACCATTTTAATGATACTTTTATTCCATCTGTCCCATTTGTCAATATCAGGGATAAACAGATATTTTTTATTTCCCGTATTTATCATATAAGCCCCTGTTTCAGAATATTCATCACGATGGGGTACCGTAAAGGTCCTTATTGTTATTTCTTCCGACAATGCCAGCTCTGATCCCTCCATTATCTCTACCGGTATGATGTTTTCAAGTCGTACAAGCTGATCCCATGGCCCGTTATTCTCAAGGAAATGCTTCATGCGCGGGAGAGCATAAACGGTCAATCCCTTTGTATTCATTACCTCACGGCCAAACTGCATAAGGCCGGTATAATGGCCTATATGGGCATGACTTACAAATATTGCCCGGGGGAGGTAATCATACCTGTCAGATGTAAGCTGCCTGAAAAGATGTAATTGTTCTTTTATGTCAGGCGTAGCTTCAAACAAATACCATTGCTGTGATACAGGATCAACCAGTGCCAGGGATACCACATTCCTTCTCATAGTAGGGTCTTCCCATGCTTTATTGCAACATTCCTTTGTACAGCCCATATGCGGGTAGCCGCCATCCTGTGCAGTGCCCAGAACGATAATATATGGGTTTTCCTGTGCAGAAAGGGGTAGGGGCAGGATTAAGAAACAGATTAATATGTATTTAAACACAGTGTTAAACATTAATTATGATTAATTATGGTTGTAAAAATAGAGAAATAATGGATTAATAATAAATGCTACTAAAAAAGTCTCTATCTTTAAACGGTCTAAAAACATTGGATGTATAAATTTACAACGGATCTGGTCAAGTAAATAATTGCGGTAGTATTACTGAGGTTATCCTTAAATTAAAACTCCGGCATTTTATTGCCAGGGTTTATTCATTATAAATATATTAAAGTTAATTTTCACCTGGCGATATATGTATAATATTTTAAGCCAGGTACGGATAAAAATATTAAGTACTATGAATAAAGAAAACGCATCAATTCACGACTTTGATTTGGATTTAATATGCGAATATTTTTCTGCAATAGAACGACAGGGACCCGGCAGCCCGGAAGTAACGATTAAGGCATTGAGCTTTATAGATAATCTTACCGGTGAATCACGTATTGCCGACATAGGCTGTGGAACGGGCGGTCAGACAATGGTGCTGGCACAGCATGCACCGGGATATATCACAGGCATTGACCTGTTTCCTGTTTTCATTGACCTGTTTAATAATAATGCCGGCAATCTGGATCTGCAGGACAGGGTAAAGGGTATCGTCGGCTCTATGGATAATCTCCCATTTGAGACCGGTGAATTAGACCTGATCTGGTCAGAAGGTGCAATATATAATATAGGTTTCAGGCGAGGCCTGACCGAATGGCGTGAATACCTAAAAGAAGGAGGATATATTGCTGTTTCGGAGGTGTCGTGGTTTACCGAAGAAAGACCTGCTGAGATCAGTGATTTCTGGTTGGATGCTTATTCTGAAATTGATATTATTCCAAATAAGGTTTTACAGATGCAAAAAGCGGGATATGTTCCCATTGCCAGTTTTATACTGCCTGAAAACTGCTGGATAGATCATTTTTATTCACCCCAGGTTAGCGCACAGGAAGATTTCCTGGAGAAATATGCCGGAAACCAAAAAGCCGAAGAGCTGGTAGCAAACGAGCGTCACGAGGCTGAAATATATCACAGGTACAAGGACTATTACGGCTATGTATTCTATATAGGAAAGAAGATTTAGAAAAGGAGTAAAATTCTTCTCAACTGATTCTGTTTACAAATTCATATAGT
This sequence comes from Bacteroidales bacterium, assembly GCA_003518245.1. Lineage (GTDB taxonomy): Bacteria > Bacteroidota > Bacteroidia > Bacteroidales > VadinHA17 > UBA9300. The sequence continues at coordinate 6,771 of DOZA01000238.1, forward strand.
TTTTTCCTTAGCCTGGGCTTAGTTTCATAATCCCTCGAATTTTCAGGTAGCATTAAAGGATTACCCGGTTTCCCGATAGCTATGAATGAAGCCAGTTCGTATTTATCGCTGTCAATATCAAAAGTTTCATATGTTTTTTCAGGATTGAATCCTCCCATCTGGTGTGCCTGGCGACCTCAAATAGTAATTCTGTCTGATTGAATTGTTGCGTGCAATTCGTTGAGTTTCTGCAATGCAGCTGATCCGTACCAGGTATGAAGCTCTATCTTCAGTACACCTGCCCTAATGGCAGGATCAGATGCAGTTAGTTTTTCAGCTTCCTCAATACTTGATACATTAAATATATATATACCACTTAGATCACCTTCGTCAAGAAATGGTCCTGCAAGTATTAATTTTCCCATCTCAGCCAGCCTGGTAATATTATCCATATGTGCTTTTTGTAGTATTGCCGCTTCGGTGCTGTCTGCTGAACTTTTGTCGCCCCTCAGAAGAAATGCCATAACATATTGTTTCATACCATAAGGATCTGCACCAAGCTTTTTTGCCAGTACGGAGTCATAAACAGGCTCTCCTTCCTTAAGATCAATATTTTTATTACCTGATCTTTGATTATTACATCCTGACAGGAATAGTATTAAAAGAAGAACAGAAAGTATTTTTTTTGTTTCCATATTTTTTGTTTAAAAATATAAAAAATAGAAATTAATTACCCACTTTAACTTAAATAAATTGAGGGCATTAGAAAATCACTACATGTAAATCGTATTATTTTGTATAAAAAAATATAAGAAATTTAAACAATCTCGGATTCACTTGTGTTTTTCTATCAAACGAATCACAAAAACACAAGATATGAGAAAACTAAATTTGATCTTGTTAAGTCTGACTCTTATCGGTGCTTTCGTTTTTACCAGTTATGAAAAAGATCCCGGGAAAGAGCCTAAAACAATTGTTGATATCGCTATCGACAATGGTTTTAACGTACTTGCTGCTGTCCTCACCGAGGCTAATCTGGTAAGTACATTACAGGGCGATGCCCCGTTCACAGTATTTGCTCCAACAGATGCAGCTTTTGATGCCCTTTATTCAGATCTTGGTGTCACCGGTCCTGAGCAGGTAGATGATGCTCTCCTTGAAGCAGTTCTTCTCTACTATGTTCTGGATCTGACTGCATTCTCATCCGATCTGGAAGATGGACTGACAGCCACTACGCTTTCTAGCGGTGCAACATTTACAGTCAATCTTTCTGATGGTGCATCAATTACTGACGGAACGGGAGCTACAGCTAACATTACATCAGTTAATATTTTAGGAACCAATGGAGTTATACATGTAATTGACATGGTTATATTACCTGGCTCCGGCAAATAATATTAAAACCAAGAATATATTAATAATATATTTGAAACATAAATATTATACAATGGGGGAATATACTATAAAAGATCTTGAAAAACTTTCAGGTATCAAAGCTCATACGATACGAATATGGGGGAAAAGGTATGATATTATTACACCTGGCCGAACTGACACTAATAGAAGAAGATATACGGATAAAGATCTCAGGAAACTGATCAATCCACAATAAAGAAACCGACCGAGAATATATACATGGCATTAAGTATTCCTTCCCCTATAAGTACACCTATTACACATTTGAGGAATGATACGCGCAGTGAACTGCTTACATAGATAATAAGATCAGTAGGTACTACAGGGAAGAAACTCCAGGCTGTAATTATAGGTAATTCCTTTTTTCTCAATGCTTTTTTTGTTTTTTCAATCTGTTGCGGGAACTTCATTTCTATCCATTTATCCAGGCCAAGGTATTGTGTGAAATAATATACTATTACAGTAGATGTTATTATTCCTGCCATGTTTATTATGTAGGCTTCAACGACAGGGAAAAACAATAAGCCCGCTATGGCAAATGGAGTTGACGGCAGGAATGTCAGTCCGATGAAAGTTAGTATTGTAAGATAAACTGCAACCACAAAGAATTTATGGTCTTTTACAAACCTCTTGAGGAAACTTATATCAAACCATTCCTTGTTTATTATATACAGGGTTAGTATTATAGCCAGTATAACCAGCCACAGGTAGAACGATTTCTTTCGTATCATTCTTTTTTCATTCATAGACAGTATAAAATACTCATCCCTTTATTAATTCATGCAAAAATACTTAAATGAACAGGATAATAGTGATAATCAGTATATAATTATCGAAAGAATTTCAGAGTTATGAATAGAGACAATATTACCATTGGAGTAAAGTATTTACTTCTGCGGGGAGTATATATTTAATGATAGGTTTTTCATATTCAATTATCTATATGCCAAAGGTTTCTACACGGAGTAAAGACATACTAATGAATTTACTATAGGATTCAGTTATCTGCTTGACAAATAGTTATTTTTTAATGTACTTTCCTTTCTGTAATTATTGAACAATTTCTTGTTTACATGTTGATGGTCTAAAGAAAAATTTGAACAGGAAGGCAGACTCTATATATGTAATTAATTTCCGGGCTACATGGTGTAAGCCCTGTACAGAAGAAATGCCGGACCTTCTGAGAGTGGAGAGAGAATTACGGTCAGGCTATGTAAAATATCCTCTGAATGCTTACTAAAACCTTTCATCAGCCTTCTTTTTTTCACTTAGATCTATTTTCCCCTCAAGCCATCCTATTCTGAATTTTTCATCATTATCAAATTCCGGTACATATGGCTTAATATCCAGTATAGGTGTATTATCAAGCATGTCTGCCCCTGAAAAAAATATCATATTATTCTTTATCTGATCAACCTTTACTATTGAAAAACCTATATTATTAGGCCTCTTTGGGGCTCTGGTAGCAAATACTCCCCGTTTTTTATTATCAAGGTAGGGTTTGACATGCAGTTTATATTCCCCTGGCCTGTATCTGTCGAAAACATATATAAGAATAATATGTGAAAATCCTTCCAGGTCTTTCAATCCTGGGATGTACTCTGGTAATATCTCAGCTTTACCTGTGCAATCCCTGGCGTAGGCTGCCTGTATAGGAGTTCCGTTTGGTTCCCTGTTCTGGGTTTTTATGAATCCTACAGGTTTGAATGTAAATTTTACCATGGAAATGATTTTTTTCAAAGGTAATATAATTGAGTGTTTCTATGTTGAATGAAATATCAGTAATAAATTCATATGAATGGAAATATTGAGAAATTTTATGTAATTTAAAATCAAACAAAAACTTATAATGAAGAATTTGGGAAAGATATTCATTGCAGACTATTTTGAGAAGCAGGTTGATGACATTCATGTATTCCTGAAGGATATCCCCGGTTATTATAAGATGAAGGATATTCATCAGCTAAGAGTCAGGATTAAGCGGCTGAAAGCTATTTTCCGCCTCTTAGAGTTTATGCATCCTGTAAAATTCAGGGCTAAAGACCACTACCGGTTATTCAAACCTGTTTTTAAGACAACCGGCCTGGTCAGGGGAAGCCAGATGAACCTTAGCTTATTAAAGAGATTTAAGGGAGTAGAACAGCTATATAAATCATTCTCAAAATATATTGCAAGGTTAAGACCCGGATGGAATATCAGGCTTGATAACTCTATAGCTACTTTTAATGTATCACGCCTGAATCAAATGGTTGATAATATTAATGGCTATTTTTCAAGATATTCTGAGATGGAACTCGTTGGGCTTATCACTGATTTTATTTATTCTGAACGTGACAGGATTAAGATCCTTCTTGATGAATCGGAGGAGATGGAATATATCCATGAGGTTCGCATAATACTGAAAAATATCAAACCTCTGCTTGCCATCCTACTGCATCGTGATGACAATCCTTTTCAAAAGATTCATTACAAAAGCCTGAACAGTACAGAAACCTTAATTGGGAACTGGCATGACAGGTTTTTACTATCAGAGGCATTATCTGGATTTTTCAAAGCCAGGGGTAAGAAAAAAGAAAAATTAAATGAACAGTACAGTGCGTTAAAGAAAAAGATTAACAGTAACAACAGGCAGATGTTGAGGAAGATAGCTCGCAGCCTGGAAGAAACACTTTCTTTATTCTATTAATAAGACACCTGTCACGAATCCTTACAGGTTCCCCGGAAACAACAATACCTTACCGGCAGACATATTATTCCTGTAATATTCAATTGCCTCATTTATTGTATCAAAAGGATGAATTGATGATATGTTAATTTTTATTTCCCCGGCAAGCATATCCTTCACTTTTCTTATAGTCTTCAGATTCTGAAATATTGATTTGCCGGATGTATAATTTCCCAGGTAGAAACCCTGGATCTTTTTATTTTGTTGAAGCACCATGCGGGGGTCAACAGTAAAATCCTGCTCTGATAATTTTGCATAAGGAATTAAAATACTTCCCGGAGGTGATGATCTTAATATTATTTCTGACCCTTTGCCTCCCACAGCATCAAAAAATAATTTTGCTTTAAGTTTCTCTGCCAGGATTGTTAACTCTTCCTCGAAACCGGGAGAACTGCTGTTTAAAACATACTCAGCTCCGGATACCATGACTGATTTTACCTGTGATTCCCTTCTTACAATATTGATCAGTGTTATATTGTTTTTTATACAGAGGTAGTTAAGCATTTTTCCCAGGGAGCTGGCAGCTGCGTTATTTACTATTACCTGCTGCCGGTAAGCCTTGGCTATCTCGATGAATGCCAGTGTGGTAAGAGGATTAACCAGTAGCATTGAACCCTGTTCGTCACTGATCTTCTTATCCAGTCGGACAGTCCTGAAGGCTGATGTTACCATATACTCAGCCCATGTCCCGCCCCTGTTATTTGATGCGGTGCATGCCACCCGTTTGCCTTTTCTAGATCTGGCTATAACGCCTTTCCCACTTTTAATAACCATTCCGCTTCCTTCTATGCCGGGTATAACAGGGTAGTGTGGTTTAGCAGCATATGTGCCCTGTAGCATGCTCAGATCTGAAGGATTGATGGGTGAAAAATGCATTTTAACCAGTACT